>NZ_JBQLZR010000250.1:0-9025 GCF_052168375.1 Glycocaulis sp. | reverse complement strand
GCCGTCCCGGTCATGCTGGAGATTGGCCGGGAGCCGGTCTATGGCGAGGCGAGCGAGGCGATTCTCGAAGCGGCCTCGGAAAGCCTTATCGAAGAGGCCGTCAGGCCTTGACCGGGCACTGCCTGAAGCGGCAGACTGTCATCATTATGAACTAGCACCTTTCCGGCGCGCCCTGCGCCCTCTCCGCTACTGACGACACGAGAGATCGCCCCGCCCTTGGTGCGCGGGCGTGAAAGGCAAAGACTCCATGCATGGTCCTGATCCGATGAACCCGCATCCCATGGCGGGATTCCCACGCGTCTGCTTTCTGAAGCCGGTCATCACCCGGCCCAATATCGAAGTGGGCGAATACACCTATTACGACGATCCCGACACGCCGGAGGCGTTTCAGGATCGCAATGTCCTCTACCATTACGATTTCACCGGAGACCGGCTGATGATCGGGCGTTTCTGCGCGCTGGCGACCGGCGTCACGTTCATCATGAACGGGGCCAATCACGCCCTCGATGGAATCTCCACCTATCCGTTCCAGATATTCGGCGGCGGCTGGGAGAAGGGGTTTGATGCGGCGAGCCTCGACAGTGGCTATCGCGGCGACACGATTGTCGGCCACGATGTCTGGATTGGCCGCAACGCCGTCATCATGCCGGGCGTGCGCATTGGCAACGGGGCGATCATTGCCGCCCACTCTGTCGTCACGCGCGATGTTCCTGATTATGGAATCGTTGCCGGCAATCCGGCCGAGTTGCGGAAGAAGCGCTTTGATGGAACCACGATTGCAGCGCTTCTGCGTATCGGCTGGTGGAACTGGCCGGTGGAGAAAGTTTCGCGCCATATCAACGCCTTGAGAGCGGGAGACCTTTCCGCCCTGCAAGAGGCACGTTGACGAACGGATGGGGAACGCGCTTGTCTGTGGCCCATCATGCTTCAGACAGCGCTGCCTCCGCTCCACCACATAGACGTCAACGGCGTGCCGCTGCTGGCCGATGTATCGGGCGTAGCGTTCGAGGAACGCAGTGCCACGCTGATCGTCGCCGACCTGCATCTGGAGAAGGGGTCTGCTTTTGCGGCGAAGGGGGTCATGCTGCCCCCTTACGATACCCGCGCAACGCTGACTCGCCTCGCCGAGGCGATGGCCCGCCTGCGGCCGCGCACGGTCATTGCGCTTGGTGACAGCTTCCACGATATGGGCGCAGGTTCGCGCATGCATGGCAGGGACGCCGCCTTCCTGACCGATCTGATCGGTTTTGTGCAGCGCTGGGTCTGGATTGCCGGCAATCACGATCCCGAGCCGCCTTCGGCGTGCAGCGGGACGCGGGCGCCGGAGTGGGAACTTGATGGCCTGATATTGCGCCATGAACCGGCGGCCGGTGCAGCGCCCGGCGAAATCGCCGGCCATCTGCATCCGTGTGCACGGGTGCGCAGCAAGGGGCGTTCGGTGCGGCGGCGCGCCTTTGCCAGCGATGGCAATCGCCTGATTCTGCCGGCCTTTGGCGCCTATACGGGCGGGCTCAACGTCCGTGACATGGCCTATGCGGCGTGTTTTGCCCGCACTCCCGATGCCTGGATGCTGGGGCGCGACCGCGTCTACCGCGTGCCGGGGCGCAGCTTGCTGGCAGACTGATCGGCGACGCGCCTAAAGCGCCCGGATAGCCAGCGCTGCGCCGAGGCTGATCACCGCGCCCAGCGTCAGGATGAGGCGCAAGGGCAGGTACCAGCGCGGGAAGGTGCCGCCGCGTACCGCGCCGCGATCCCACAGATACTGGATGACAAAGCCGGCGATCAGAATGCCCCAGCCTGCAAGCTCGGTATCGAAGGGCAGGCCGGGCCGGTTCCATACCTGCATCAGCACCGCCAGCCAGCCTGACAGCGACAGGAGTACTGCCAGCAGCAGGACGCCGGGGCGCGGTGCATCGGCGCGCAGCACGATCTCCGCCGTCCAGCGCCCGCCCGCCAGGAAGGACAGGATCACGGCGGCATAGATGGGCAGGAAATTGGCCGCCTGAATCGATGCCTGCCCTCCCAGCGCTATGCCGAACGCGCCTGCAAAGAACGGCACCAGCCCGCCAAAGCCGAGCATGAGCGCTGTGCCAGGGGCTTCACTGAGTTGTCTGAGCATGGGTCATGTCCCCTAGCGGCGGCGGAAGATTTCGGCGGCGCCCCAGCCTGCAATGAGCGCGATGATGACGGCAATCATGCCATAGAGAGGCGCGCGCTCATGTGCAAAATCGTAGAGCGCCTGCTCAAAGCCAGCCTTTCGCACCTCAAGGCTGGTCCGGCGGCTGGCAATCGGCACGCCGTCGCGGAAGAGATAGATGTCCAGCTGATATTCGCCAACCGGTGTTACCGGCGGCAGCCGGACATCGGCGCGGAAAAGCCCGCCATCGAGTATCTCCACGCCGCCGGGCGATTCCACATAGAGCCCGTCGCGCGCCCGGTTGCGCACCACCGCGCGGCGATAGTCCACGATCTCTGCGCCCAGCTCGGTCACGACCACACCGCCAACGCCAAAGCGGGTTTCCTCACGCTCATGGGCAGGCGCTGAGAGCCGGATATGCTCCATGCCGATGCCTTCACGCCGCAGCGAGGAGAAGGTGGCAAACTGGCTAAGGGCCCGCGTCGAGGCAACGGCGTAATAGCCATAGATGTCCTCGAACGCGATGGGTGCGCGGTTGATCCAGATGCCGAGCGTGCGGATCTTGCGCATCACACGCAGATCCTCCTGCGGGCCACGCACCACAACCACGATGTCATCGCCTTCGGCAAGGCCCGTCACCGCGCCATAGACGAGGAAGTCCGCGCCGGTGAAGTTCGAGCGTATCTCCACCACTTCCTGGGTCAGTGCCGCCACGATGCCGACCGGCTGGATCTCGTCTTCGGGCGCGAGCGAAACCGCTCCGGCCGGCATGGCCAGGGCCAGCATGGCGATCAAGGCGGGCAGGGCGCGGATCATGATGCAGCCCGTCCGGTGGTTTCCATCAGCTCGAACATGTCCGCCGGATCAGACACCAGATCAAAGGCGAGCTTGAGGCAGACGCTCAGCACCATCAGCGCCAGTGCCGCGCGCAACTCCTCTGCGCGGATTCGTTGGCCGACGCGCGCGCCGAACTGGGCGCCGATCACACCGCCCACGATCAGCAGGCCCGCGAGTACCAGATCGACGGTCTGGTTCTGGCTTGCCTGCAGGAAGGTCGTCAGCGCTGTCACGAACAGGATCTGGAAGAGCGAGGTGCCGATCACGACCGAAGTCGGCATGCGCAGGATGTAGATCATGGCGGGCACCATGACGAAGCCGCCGCCCACGCCCATCAGCGCGGCCAGTAGGCCGACCATCGCGCCAATGCCGATGACGGGGATGAGGCTGATATAGAGACCGGAAACGGGAAAGCGGACCTTGAAGGGCAGGGCATCTATAAGCCCTCTTTTGCGGCGGCGCGGGCGCGGCGTGACGCCGGTCTTGCCCTGACGGTAGCGCCGCCAGAGTGCGCCGACGCTCTCCACGAACATCAGCCCGCCAATAACGCCCAGAAACCCGACATAACACAGCGAGATTACGAGATTGATCTGGCCTGCGGCCTGCAGATAGGAGAACAGCCACACCCCGCCGGCAGAGCCGACCACGCCGCCAGCCAGAAGATAGAGCCCCATTTTGAGATCGAGGCTCTTGCGCCGGAAATGGGCAATCGCGCCGGAGGCAGAGGACGCCACGATCTGGTTGGTCTGGGTGGCCACGGCCACAGGCGGGGGAATGCCGATGAAGATCAGGATCGGCGTCATCAGGAAACCGCCGCCGACACCAAACATGCCCGACAGGAAGCCGACGCCCAGACCAAGACCCAGAATGAGAAAGAGATTTACCGAGACTTCCGCGATGGGAAGATAGATATCCATCGCCCCGCCCTACCGGGACGGACCGCGCTCGAGCCGGGAGACCAGGGCGGTATCGACCGCTCCGCTCGCTTCCAGTCCTTGTGCGCGCTGGTATGCCACCACTGCCTCTCGGGTACGCGGGCCATAGGCCCCGTCAGCCGGGCCGGTATCATAACCCATGGCGAGCAGCAGTTCCTGTGCCCGCGCGATAAGCCGGGTGCTGGTACCTTGATCCCAGGCTTGTGCGGGATAGCGGCCTTGTGCCTGCGGGTCCAGCGGACGGGCTGCAAAACGGCTGGCGGCATCTTCCGCCGCAGCGCGCTGCTCGGCAGACAGTTCACGGCGCAGATTGGCGGCGCGTTCTCCGGCAGCGCTATCGCCGCCTGCAGCGGCAATCAGGAACCAGGCATAGGCATCAGCGGCGCTTTGCGGCACGCCGAAACCTTCCTCGAACAACAGGCCGAGATTGAACTGGCTGTCGCCCATGCCGTGCAGGGCGGCCTGTTCAAACCAGCGCGCGGCGGCTTGCTGGTTTTCAGGCGTGGGCGAGAGGTTCACGAAGGCGACGCCTGCTTCGTACATGGCGCGCAAATGCCCGTTCTCGGCGGCACGGACGATCCATTGGCGCCCCGCCTCCGGATCGGCTGTCACGCCCTCACCGCGCTCCAGCATCCGGCCATAGCGGAACTGCGCATCGGGAATGCCCTGTTCGGCAGCGCGCCGCATCAGCGTCGTCGCGCCTTGCATGTCACCGGCTTCCACCCGTTGCAGGGCAAGCTGGTAGCGTGCCACCGGATCGCCGGAAGTCGCGGCAGCTTCAAGTGTCAGCGGCGTGTCGGGAATAGTGCTCATCGCGGCGGCTGGCGTTACCTCCACGGGGGCGGACTCAGCCGGAGACGTTTCGACGGGGCGGGCTTGCGCGGTCTCGACCGGAACAGGCGCGTCCAGTGCTTCTGCCGTTGCGTCTTCTGTTGCCGCTGTCTCGCCGGCGACGGCAGAAGGTTCTTCGATGACAGGCGTTTCCGCAGGCACGGCATCGGTGCGCACATCGGCAAAGAGGCTCGACAGCGCTTCGGGCGAGATATCGTTTTCGGCGGTCTGGGCCGGGCGGCTGAACCCGTCCATCAGGATGAAGGCGGCGGCTGCACCAAGTGCCAGGAAGCCAAGCAGGCTGACGCTCGCGAGCAGCCAGCGGCCACGCGGGCCCTCCTTTTTTGGCGCTTGCTGCGCCGCATAGTCGAAGCGGGCCGGGTCTGAACCGCCAACGCGCACCTTGCGGCGGGCTGCGGCCAGAAACTCTGAATCGGCGGTAGCGCCCAGAACCTGCGAGGCGCGGGTGCGCGGCGCCGGTTGCGGCATGGGAGCGGGCCGGGGCGCTTCTTCCCAGCTATCGGCGATCTCGTCAGAATAGGCCGGTGCCACCTGCGGAGCGGGAGCCGCACTCAGCGGGTCATCGACCGCGACGACGAAACTGTCCTCGCCACTGATGGCAAATTCGCCATGCAACGCCGCATCATGCTGTCGGGGCGGCGGTTGCAGGGGCGCCGAGAAGCTGTCGGTTGCAGCCGGTTCACTGGTGGTATCGACGGCGGGCCTTGAAGCGGCAGAGGGCCTGCGGCGTGGTGGTTCATGCAGGGCGTTCTGCTCGATGGTTTCCAGCCGTTCGGCCAGCGCCGTCATCGCGCGCTGGACAGGCGAGAGGGCATCAGCCGTTTCGGTGCGGGCCGCATCAAGGCGCGCATGCACGCCTTCCATCGCCTCTGCAATGCGTTTGGCGGTAAGTTCTTCGGACGCGGCAATACGCTCGCGCAGCACGTCGTCCTCGGAGCGCGCCCGCCCGTTAGCATCCAGGGTCTCGACCACCCGCGCCATGCGCTCGCCTGCCGCCTCCAATGCCCGTGCAGAGCGTTCCTCGGCATGGCTAACCCGGTCGGCGAGGGCTTCGCCCAGCTTTGCGACCTGTTCGCCAATCTGCCTGACAGCATGACTGCTTTCCTGACGCACGGCGTCAAGACGCGATTCGATATCGGCCTGGTTGCGGATCTGGCTGCGGCGCTGCTCGTCTTCGCGCAGGCGCGCCTCCAGCCGGGTCTCGTTGTCGGTGAAGCGGCGGTCGATCGCACGGGCGAGACGGGAGACCTCCTGGCTGATCCGGGCAAGCGTATCGGCCTGGCGCGTCTCCGCGGCTGACAGGCGGGCTTCGGTCGCCTGCAGGGCCTGCTCCAGCCGTCCCGATCCTGCCCCGCCAGAGCGGGAAAGCGTGTCGATCTGGCTGGCAAACTCGCGCCGTGTGTCGCGGATCACCTCGGCCAGTTCCATCGCCAGCCGGTCAAAGCGCTTCTGGAACTGTTCCTGCGACAGGGCCGTGCCGCTGCCCTGTTCCAGCTGGGCCAGGCGCGCTTCCAGCCTTTCGTGCGAGCGGGCAAGGGCCTCTGCGGCCTTGTGTGTGGCGCTTTCCGCTTCGACGAGGCGCCGCTGCACAACGCGCGAATTGTCGTGAACGCCCTCAAGGGCTTTCGACATGTCGCGATGGCGCTGCTCGACCAGATCGCGCAGCGATTGTTCCTCGGCGCGGCTGCGCCGTTCTGCTTCCTCGATCCGCTCGGCCAGCGTGCGGATCGATTTTTCCGATCCGTCCTTGCGGCGCTCTTCCCGGTCGAGAAGCCCGTCAATCTCTGCGCGGAAATCGCGCTCGGTCTCGTAAAGGCGTGCCGCCACCTTGCCGAGCGCCGCTTCGACCGCGCGCACCGGTGCGCTGTCGGCGCTTCCGCCACTGCGCTCCAGCTTGCGCAGACGCTCCATGACCTCGTCCTGGCCGGACCGGATACGGGCCAGCGCCGACTGGGTCGTCTCCTCGTCCTCTTCCAGCCCGTCCTCGATGCGTTCAAGGCGGCGGGCAAGGCCGTTCACCGACTGGTCGACACCGGAGATGGCGAGTTGTGCGCGGGATTCTGCAGCCTCGATGCGGGCGCCGAGGCGGGCAATCATCTCGTGAAGATCGTCATCGCCCCCGCCGCCATCTTCGCCAGCCGGTGACTGGGAGAAGCCGGGATAGGCGCCAAGACGTTCAGACCAGTCGCTGGAAAGCGGGCCGTCTTCGAGGATGACACGGTTCAGCCATTCACCCAGCGTCATGCCTTCACGGCGCGCAGCCGTTTTGGCTATCGCCCGCGCCCGCGGGTCGATTCCCTTAACGCTCCAAGGTGTTCCGGATGTCATCCGACTCACACGCTCCCGACCCGATCGGTGAAGGGTAGTCGAGCGGTTAATATTGTGTAAACCGGAAGGCTGACCCCAATATGTGGTATTTCCACAGCTTCCGGTTACGCAAGGGCCGCTGCACCCCCGACCTTAACGGTTAACAAGAGCCAGCGATGCGGTTAACGGCGCGTAAAGTTTCCTTAAATTCGGACCCATGCGCTGCATCATCCCGGGAAAAGGGCAGGCGCCAGTTGCTGCAGCCGGCTTTCAAGCCCGTTGACCTGTTGCAGCGTCTCGGTAGGCACCCGCGCGGGCAGGGCCCTCGCACTGTCAAGGAACAGCCAGGCCTCCTCTGGTGCGCCGCCAGCCAGATACCGCAAGGCGAGATACCAGTAGATGTTGACCGCATACGGGTCGATGACCAGCGCTTCGGAGAGGAGCGCCGCCGGATCGAGGCCCGGATGGGCATCGAGGCCTTCCTCGCCCCATTCCACCAGCTGGCGCGCAACAATGGTGCGCGCCGCCGAGCCGGCATAATCGCGCCGCTCCAGATAGGGCAGCAGGCGTTCAACCGCGAGACGGTGGGAGCCTTCCGCTGCCGCTTCCACGGCTTCTGAGACAGCGTCAAACCCGGCATTGCCGGTACCGGCTTCGGCCAGCGCCGCAGCGCCTGCGCAGGCGAGGCGCTCCGACCCGACAGTCTCTGACGGGCAAAGCC
This sequence comes from Glycocaulis sp., assembly GCF_052168375.1. Taxonomy (NCBI): domain Bacteria; kingdom Pseudomonadati; phylum Pseudomonadota; class Alphaproteobacteria; order Maricaulales; family Maricaulaceae; genus Glycocaulis; species Glycocaulis sp. Next base: position 1,236 of record NZ_JBQLZR010000250.1, on the reverse strand, counting down.
CGAAATGAGCGGTTTCCTGCACAAGGGTCAGCATCGCGCCGGCAAGGTCGCCCTGCCGCTGGAGCGCCTGGATCTCGACCATGAATTCCGGCGGGGAGGGCGGGCTGTCAGCCGAACCGCCGATTGCATCCAGCATGGCCTGTCGTGCGCGGGCATCGACCAGTGCCGACTGGCCGAAGCTCAATTCCGCCTCGGCAAAGCCCAGCTCTTCAACGGAGAACGGGGCGCTGTCCGCCAGTTGCCACAGCTCGGTGCGCCCTTGCGGGCTTTCCGGGCTGATGACGGTGAAGGAGAGGGCGCACACCGGTTCGCCATCGCGTAACGCTGCGATGATGTCGGGGTGCAGGGCAAGGCGATGGGCAAAGGCGGTGATGAGGCTGCGGTGTTGCGCCGCGCCTGGCGTCACGCCCTCACAGCCGGTCCAGACGCTGGCAACGGCCTGGCCATCAGACCCGCGATACCAGCTTGTCACCCGCCCGCCGGACAGAGGGCCATCACCGGCTTGCGCATCGCGCGATGTACGCGTCAGGCCGGCCGGTGCGGCTGCGACGCTCATGGCGGATTCCAGCCAGAAACGGTGGAAACTGCCCGAGGCGCCAAAGGCGATATCTTCTGCCTGCCCGCCCCGCGATAGCGCGACATAGATGTCGATATTGCGGCGCACTCCGGCATAGAGGGAGGTGTTGGTGTAGCTGCCGGCTTCCCGGTCGAGCTGGAGCGCGCGCCGTGCGGTGAAATCATAGAGCGAGACGCTCGTGTCACTGGTTTCACCAGCCCAACCATTCCCGGCAATGAAGGTTCGGGTGGATTGCGCAGCCCCCTCCGGCGCCACGCTGTCGGCAGGCGCTGCGCCGGTCTCGCCAAGGTCCGTGACGGCAACCTGCCAGTCGAGCCGGATGCCTTCGCCCCAGCGCGCACCGCGCAAGCCCTCGTAATGGGCGAAACTGACATGCGGACCCATCGTGCGCGGGGCAGGGCCGGCGTCTGCGGAGCGGACGGGCTGCGGGGCAGGCCTGGGGACTGCCGCATTTTCCCTCTCCGGCGCGGTAACGACCGGCGCCTCAGCCTCATCGTCCTCCGGTTCGAGCCGCAGCGCTTGCGGGCGCGCCGCTTCGGGTAAACGATCGGCCTGCGGCGCGACAGGTTCGTCGGTGGCCTCTGCCTCGACGTCCTCGGCAGGTTCGCGCAGCGGAACCGGCGCAGGGTCCGGCTCAGGTTCAGCCGGTTCCGGACTCA
>NZ_JBQLZR010000249.1:0-1191 GCF_052168375.1 Glycocaulis sp. | reverse complement strand
CGCCGAGATCGCGCCCGGAGTTCGCGAACAGGCGTTCGGCTGCTGCGCTGCCGACCACTGCGCCCACGGCGAGGGAGGCAGGCGAGGAGGCCGCTGCCGTCGTCATGGACGGGCGCGGATTGGCCGCCATCGCCGCCATGCGCGCAAACGGGAAGCGGGTCAGGCCATCGGCCATCACAATGATGAGGCCGCTGGCGCCCTGTTCGGCGGCAATCGCGGCCTTCGTGCGGTTGCTTGACAGGTGCGCGGTGACATCGCTCGGCAGGCCAGCTGGCGCTCCCGCGAGCAGGACCACGATGCGGCCTTCGACATCGAGGCCGGCATAGCTGTCGATCCCGAACTCGGGTGCATCAATGCCGTATCCGGCGAAGACGGCGTCCGCGGTTATCTCGCTTTCGTCGTTGGAGGCGTGAGCGGCGATGATGAAATCGCTGCCGTGCTCCAGCGCTTCGCCGTCCACCACAAGGCGGGCGCGGCTGGTGTCTGCGACCATGTTCTGCAGGGGCACAGGCTCGTGATAGCTGCCATCGGCCGCGCCTGGCTCAAGGCCCAGAAGCCGGAAATGGCTTTCGACATAGCGGGCAGCGATGTCATAGCCGCGCGAGCCGGTGTCGCGCCCTTCCAGCAAATCGTCCGCCAGGAAGCGGATATGCGCTTCGATCCCGGCTGCGGTGATCGTACTCGCCGGACTGGCCGAGGCCGCTGGTGCAGGCGCAGGCGTGGATGTGGTGGCGCAGGCGCCAAGAACGAACGCGGCGCTTGCGGCCGCGGCGAGATAATGCCGGATCATCAAACTATTCCCCCGAAAAGGCGCATTTCGCGCCGGATACGTCACCCCCTACAGCCGAGGGCGCTACGGCTCAATCCCGCTGGCCAGAACATGGCCAAACTTTCATCTTGGTCCGGACGGGTTTTATTCGCTCAAGGTCCAGAGCGAGGCGCGGGTATGGGCGCTGCGCACCGCGTCTGACAATGTATCGCCGGGGCGCGCGTAATGGCGCGCGAAGTCAGGCGCCATGCGGGCCGGCTTGCCGGTGGAAAGCTGGAAGGAAACCAGCCAGGTGCGCGCCCGGAACACGGTCTCGCCGCTATCGCGGTTGCGGAACTGGTACCAGCGTTCGGAGCGCAGGCGTCCGTCGCTCAAGGCAATCCAGACCGCGCAGGTCAGCACATCGCCGGCGCGGCAATGGC
>NZ_JBQLZR010000248.1:0-4300 GCF_052168375.1 Glycocaulis sp. | reverse complement strand
GGCACGCCCTTGCAGCAGGGTTTTCACCGTTTCACCGGCCTTTGAGAAGTCCATGCGGCCGGTATAGCGCTGCTTGAGCGCGCCCATGCACTTGCCCATGTCCTTCAGGCCGGTCGCGTTGAGTTCGCCCACCACCGTTTCGGCGGCCTGCTCGATCTCCTGCTCGCACATCGGCTTGGGCAGATAGGCGCGCACGATGTCGGCCTCGGCGCGCTCGCGCTCGGCAAGGTCCAGGCGGCCTGCGTTCTCGTAGGTTTCGGCGCTTTCCTCGCGCTGCTTCACGAGTTTTTGCAGGAGGGCCATGATCTCGCCTTCCTCGCAGCCCTGGCAGCGGTCTTCGGCGCGCGCAGCAATGTCCCGGTCCTTGATGGCCGCCTGGACAAGGCGCAGCGTGCTCAGCTTCAGGCCGTCCTTGGCCCGCATGGCTGTTTTGAGGTCTTCGGTAATCTGGTCGCGCAGCGACATGCTTCATCCATTCGAACGAGTTACAGCGACGCCGCGTAACTCATTGGTTTTGAGTTGTTTTTTCGGTTTTCAGCTTGCTTGACGTCTGGGCAAGGGTCACATACCGTCCGCGCGTTTGTTTACAGGGCCGCATAGTCCTTGCGGCGCACGCGTTATCAGGCGGTGAGATATGACGGAACTGGCCGGGAATCAAGCGCTGACCACAAACCCTTGGCGGGACAGCGATCTTGACGGAGCGACGGGGGCCATCGTGCTCGCCGACGGCACGATTATTCCCGGTGAAGGGGCCGGCGCGTCGGGAATCGCTACCGGAGAGCTCTGCTTCAACACCGCGATGACGGGGCACCAGGAAATCCTCGCCGATCCATCCTATGCCGGCCAGATCGTCTGTTTCACCTTCCCCCATATCGGCAATGTCGGCGCCAACACGCATGACGAGGAAGCCGCTACGGGCCGCGCCCGCAAGGCCGCTGTTGGCATGGTCAGCCGCGCGCCCATCACGCCGCCGGCAAGCTGGCGGGCCGAGCAGAGCTTCACCGAATGGCTTGCGGCGCGCGGTATCGTTGCCGTCACCGGCGTTGACACGCGCGCCCTTACCGCCCGCATCCGCGAGCTGGGCATGCCGATTGCCGCCATCGCCCACGCACCGGACGGCAAGCTGGATGCCGACGCCCTGCGCAAGGCCGCGCTGGAGGCTCCGGCCATGGAAGGCGCCGAGCTTGCCCGCCATGTGCTGGGCGAGGAAGAAGTTGACTGGACCGAGGCTGACTGGGCCTGGCCCGAAGGCCCCGGCATTGGTCCGTCGGATGGCCCGCTGGTTGTCGTGCTCGATTACGGGGTGAAGGCCAATATCCTGCGCCGCCTCGCGGGTGCGGGTGCCCGCGTGAAAGTCATGCCGGGCACGGCCAGCGCGGCGGACGTGCTCGCCCAGTCGCCAGCAGGCGTGGTCGTCTCCAACGGCCCTGGCGATCCGGCCGCGACCGGCGGCTATGCCCTTGCGACCATTCGCGGCGTCATCGATGCCGGCATCCCGACGCTGGGCATCTGCCTCGGCCACCAGATGCTGGCTCTGGCGATTGGCGCGCGCACCGAAAAGATGACCCACGGCCATCACGGCGCCAACCACCCGGTGAAGAACCTTCTGACCGGTCAGGTTGAAATCGTGTCGATGAACCACGGCTTTGCGGTCAATCGCGACAGCCTGCCGGACAATGCCGAAGAGACCCATGTCTCGCTGTTCGATGGAACCAATTGCGGGTTCCGCCTGAAGGACAAGCCGGTCATGTCCGTCCAGCACCACCCGGAAGCGAGCCCCGGCCCGCAGGATTCCTTTGCGGTGTTTGAAAACTTCGTCAGCCGCCTGTCGGGAAATTGACGCATCGTTAAACCGCTCTGCCGCAGCCTGTTTTCCAAATCCCGGATTATGGTCTAACCTGGATTTCGGGACAGGGTGACAGCTTCGGGAGGGGTCGGCATGATCCGGCGCAGCGTACTTCTTGTCTCGGTTTTTGCAGCCGTATCGGTAGGTCTGACCGCCTGTGGTGGCGGGGGCGGAGGTGGCTCCGGCCCCATCGTCACACCCATCACACCGCCGCCACCCCCGCCTCCTCCTCCGCCGCCACCCCCTCCTCCGCCGCCTCCGCCGCCGGTGAACCCTGGCAGTTTCGAGACGGCTGAATACAATCGCCAGTACGGGCTCGGCCTGATCAACGCATCCAACGCCTATGCGCGCGGCGCGACCGGAGCGGGCATTCTGGTGTCGGTCATCGATTCCGGGGCAAACCAGTCCCATCCTGAACTCGTCGGGCGATTATCGCCTGCCAGCCGGGACATTGTGGGCTCGCGAAACGAGCTCGAGGACGAGGACGGACACGGCTCCGGCGTCGCCGGCGTGATTGCCGGCAACAAGAATGACCGGGGCGGACATGGCGTCGCCTTTGAAAGCACGATCCTCGCCATCCGGGCTGACACGCCCGGCTCGTGCGCCGATGAAGGCGATGAAGACGATGAAACCGATGGCGGCTGTCGCTTCTCCGACAGCAATCTGGCGGCGTCCATCGACTATGCGATTGCCCAGAATGCCCGCGTCATCAACATGTCACTGGGGCGCGATATCGGCGCCAATGACAATCTGACCCAGACCTTTGCGGCGATGCGCCGGGCCGTGAATGCAGGTGTGTTCATCGTCGTGTCCGCCGGTAATAGCGGCGAAGAGACCGACGGCACGGGAGACCAGCCCAACTTCCCGGCCAATTTTGCCAACTCGCCGGAATCGCGCGGCTTCGTGGTTTCTGTCGGCTCGATCCAGTGTCCCGATGGCGGCGAAAACTGCGAGCCTGGCGATGTGGTGATCTCACCATTCTCCAACCGGGCCGGAAATGCGGCTGGCTCTTACCTTGTCGCGCCGGGCCGCCGGATCATTACTGCCTTCATCGACAGCGAAGAGGGCAATACCCAGTTCGTGCTCTATTCGGGCACCAGCTTTGCCGCGCCGCATGTCGCAGGCGCTCTGGCGCTGCTGCTGGACGCCTTCCCCAACCTGCAGGGCAATGAGGCGCTCCAGATCCTGTTCGACACGGCGCGCGACCTTGGCGATGCCGGCACTGATGGCATTTATGGCCGCGGCCTGATCGACCTGAACGCCGCCTTCCAGCCGGTCGGCAGCACCAGCGTGCAGTTCAGCGGCGCGGAGATCGTCCCCGTCGAGGCTCTGCTCGCCATGCCCACCGGGCCCTATGGTGACTGGGTGTGGGAGAGCGGGCTGCTTCGCGATGCGGTCCTGCGCGACAGCTATCGCCGCCCCTTCCAGTTTGACCCGGACCGCCCGTCCTTCACCTCGCCGGGCGCACTTTCGGCCATGGAATCGGCAGCCGCCTCCAGCCTGGCTCGCGCGGCACGCACGCAGGTTGGCCCGGCAACGGTCAATTTGCGCCAGACCTGGCAGCGCTCCCACATTCTCGGCAATCTGCCGTCAGAGTGGTACCAATCCGACCCCGACATGTCGTTCGCCTACCAGCAGGGCAATGTCAGCGTGGAAGCCGGGCGCGGCTTCTCCTCACCCTCCCCGACGGGCGGGGCAGGCGTCTCCGTCCTCTCTGAAACGCTGTTCTCCGGCGCTGTCTCGCGCTTTGCCGGTTCCCGCGAATGGGTGGCCGCGCGCTATGATTTCGGCCAGACCGCATTCCACATGCGCGCCTCCGCCGGAGAGGGCAGCGCCTTCAACGCCGTTGCCTTTACCTACTCGCCGCAACGCGGCAGCCTTTCGGGCCAGACCTTTGGCATCGAGACCGGCACAGGCGAGGAGCAAGGCTCCGTCATGGGCGGATCGCTCGCCACGCGGTTCGGCTCCGAAGACAATGCCGATACCCAGTTCACCGCGGGCCTGTGGTCGGGCGAGCTGCCGTTCGGCTGGCGCGGCGCGGCACGGGTGGAATACGTCACCGGCGAGTTTGACCTTCCCGCCGCCTTCACCGTCGAACAGGGGCTTGCCGCCAGCGCCTGGAGTGCAGGCATTGACCGTCCGTTCGCCGGCGGGCGCCTCGGCTTCACCCTGTCCCAGCCCTTGCGGGTCGAGGCCGGGCAGGTGTCGGTGATGGTGCCGGTCGATGTCGACCGCGAGGACACCGTCACTTTCGAGCGCCGCTATGCCTCGCTCTCTCCGTCAGGCCGCGAGATTTCGCTGGAAACCTCCTGGCGGCGCAATCTGAGCGAACGGGTCGACGTGACCTTTGCGGCGCGCTTCACCGACGATCCCGGTCATCTCGCCAACGCGCCGTCAGAAGGTCTCGGCTGGGCCTCCATCCGCGCCCGCTGGTAGGCGGCGCGGAGCGGGGCC
>NZ_JBQLZR010000247.1:0-30100 GCF_052168375.1 Glycocaulis sp. | reverse complement strand
GACCGGCAGGTCACTTGCTTTATGAAACCGTCCCGCCGGGAGGGGCCGGCATCAGCGGGAGTTAATCCATATAATGAAACGTTTACTTGCCGGGGCGGTGATGGCGGCCGCTATCGGGGGCATGAGCCATGGTCAGGTCTCTGGCCCGGACCGACCGGTCTACTCACCTTTGGGCCAGTATGTTCGGGTGAACCCAGCCGTCAGCCTTGCCATGACCGACACGCAGGAGTTTGTGACCGGCGATGCGCCCTGGCTGCTGCGCTCCCGGCGTGCCGGCGTGATTGACACCAACACGCTGACGATCAGCGGGTATTTCAAGGCCGCCCATTTCTTCGAGTGGACCGATTCTGCGGGCAAGTTTCCGATCCTCAACCGCTTCCCGAACCAGCATGGCTCTGGCACGCGCAACGATGATTTTGTCGTCAATGCTGCCGGCATCGCCTTAACCGCGACGGCTGGCGAGTGGCTGACCGGCTATCTGCAATACGAGTATTCGGAAGTGACCTTCTCGGGCGACCAGAACCAGGTTCAGGCCCGTGAGTACTATGCTGTGCTGGGCAATCTCGATGTGTTTGGCGGCTATCTGGCCTATGGCCGCAAGACGATCGATTTCGGAGAGCAGACCGGCTACAACCCCTTCACTCACACGATCAACCAGCACTTCTTCTGGGCGCTTGCCGATGAGCCGGTGCTGGAACTCGGCTATATCGGCGATGACTGGCGCGTCTCGGCGACACTGGCAAGCGGCGACCGGATGCTGCGTACCGGCCAGACGCTTGATCGTACGGGTGGCCTTGGCTCGAACTTCGCCCTGAAAGCCGAGCGCGTGTTCCGCTTCGATGACTCGCGTGCCTTGCGGGTGTCGGCGAGCTATCTGCACGATACGATCTACAACAATAACTTCACCGCCCACACCTTTCAGGCAATCGACCGGTTCGGTCCGCCCAACGCGCCGCGCCCGCCGCGCGTCTATATCGCCGAGCGGGTGGGGCTTTGGGATGTAGCGGCGGAATACACCACCGCGCGCTTTGATCTGGCGGTCGAGTATACCCAGACCACGCGGCCCTGGGTGGCGGTGTCCTACAATAACGATACCGGCCAGCCTTTTGCCGGCACCCGCAATCTGTCCGCGCTGAGCGTGATGGGCCGCTACCGGACTGAGGTTGCCGGCCATGATGCGACCCTGGCGGCGGTGTTTTCCGGCTCGATCCTGGGGCCGGACGACACCGAGTTCGATGCTGTCTATCAGCACGTGCTGAGCGCGGAGCTGCACCTGAACCGCTTCATCGATCTGGGCGCAGAACTGGTCCTGAACGAAGGCTGGCAGCCCTTCGTGGGTATCCAGGACGTGGCCGATAGCAGTGTGCAGTCGCAGGCGCTCCTGATCGGGCTGACCGCGCGTTTCTGATTGCCAGCTGATACAGGCAGACATGAAAAACCCCGGACAGAAACGTCCGGGGTTTTTTGATGTTCATTCCGATGTACCCGGTTTCCTCCCCCGTTCACGGGGGAGGTGTCAGCGAAGCTGACGGAGGGGGGAGCTTGTTTGGGACTATCCCCCCCTCGGCCCTCCGGGCCACTCCCCCCGTGAACGGGGGGAGAAACCACGACAATGCTGAGTAGAAATCCCCCTACGCCGCGGCGCGCTGGCGCAGGACGTAGTGAAGGATGCCGCCATTCCTGAAGTAGTCGAGCTCGTTCTCGGTATCGATGGCCGCGCGAAGCGTCACCGATTTCTGCGTACCGTCTGAAGAGGTGATGACCGCCTTAACGTCGGCGCGCGGCGTGATCGCCGATACGCCGTCCAGCGTCACCGTCTCATCCCCCTTGAGCCCCAGCGAGGACCAGCTCTGCCCGTCCTTGAAGACGAGCGGCAGAACGCCCATGCCAATCAGGTTGGACCGGTGAATACGCTCGAAGCTCTCGGTGATGACCGCGCGCACGCCAAGAAGGCGCGTGCCCTTGGCCGCCCAGTCGCGAGAGGAGCCGGTGCCGTATTCCTTGCCGCCGAAGACGACGAGCGGACGGCTCTCCTCGGCGTACTTCATTGCCGCATCATAGATGGACATCTGCTCGCTGGACGGATGGTGGATCGTCACGCCGCCTTCGACACCGGGAACCATCTGGTTCTTGATGCGGATATTGGCGAACGTGCCGCGCATCATCACGTCGTGATGGCCCCGGCGCGCACCGTAGGAGTTGAAGTCGAGAGGCTCGACGCCGTGCGTCTGGAGCCAGCGCCCGGCGGGGCTGGCGGCCTTGATCGAACCGGCGGGCGAGATGTGGTCGGTCGTGATGGAATCGCCGAACAGGCCCAGAATGCGGGCGTCTTTCACATCCGCCGGCGGCGTGACATCGGTCGTCATGCCGGTGAAGAAGGGCGGATTGGCAACATAGGTTGAGTCCGGCCAGTCATAGGTCAGGCCCGAACCGCTCTCGATGCCCTGCCAGTATTCGTCGCCCTTGAAGACGTCGGCATAGCGGCTGGCAAACATGTCCGGCGTCACGGCCGAGCGCACGACTTCGGCAATCTCGGCAGAGGTGGGCCAGATATCCTTCAGATAGACCGGCTCGTTATTGTCGTCATACCCGATCGGGTCTTCGGTCAGGTTGATGTTCATCGTGCCGGCAAGGGCGTAGGCGACTACCAGAGGCGGGCTGGCGAGATAGTTCGCGCGCACGTCCGGGTTCACACGGCCTTCGAAATTGCGGTTGCCCGACAGGACCGAGCAGGCCACCAGATCACCTTCGGCAATCGCCTTGGAGATCTTTTCCGGCAGCGGGCCGGAATTGCCGATACAGGTCGTGCAGCCATAGCCGACAAGGTTGAAGCCGAGCGCATCGAGATCATCCTGCAGGCCTGCACGGAGCAGATAGTCGGTGACGACCTGCGAGCCCGGCGCCAGCGAGGTCTTCACCCAGGGCTGGACCTTCAGGCCGCGCTTGACCGCATTGCGGGCGACAAGGCCCGCACCCAGCATCACGGACGGGTTGGAAGTGTTCGTGCACGAGGTGATGGCCGCGATCACGACGCTGCCATGCCCGACCGAGTACTGCTCGCCTTCCACGCGCACCTGACGGGCGCCGTCTTCCAGCTTCTTGAACTCGGCGTCCAGCGTCTTGGCAAACTCGTCCGCAGCATCTCTCAGGGCCACGCGGTCCTGCGGGCGCTTCGGCCCGGCAAGCGACGGCTCGACAGAGGCAAGGTCGAGGTGGAGCGTGTCGGTATAGACCGGCTCATCCTTGCGGTCGGGGCGGAACATGCCCTGCACCTTGGAGTATTGCTCCACCAGCTTGACGCGCGAGGCATCGCGGCCCGTCGCGGCGAGATAGCCGATGGTCTCGTTGTCGACCGGGAAGAAGCCGCAGGTCGCGCCGTATTCGGGTGCCATGTTGGCGATGGTGGCGGCGTCTTCCAGCGACAGATTGTCGATGCCTTCGCCGTAGAATTCCACGAACTTGCCGACCACGCCCTTCTTGCGCAGCATCTGCACGACCATGAGCACCAGGTCGGTCGCCGTCGCGCCTTCAGGCAGCTTGCCGGTGAGCTTGAAGCCGATGACTTCCGGGATCAGCATGGAGACAGGCTGGCCGAGCATGGCCGCTTCTGCCTCGATGCCGCCCACGCCCCAGCCGAGAACCGCCATGCCGTTGACCATGGTGGTGTGGCTGTCCGTGCCGACAAGCGTATCGGGGAAGGCGTAGGTGACGCCGTCTTCTTCCTTGGTCCAGACGGTCTGGGCCAGGTATTCGAGGTTGACCTGGTGGCAGATGCCGGTGCCCGGCGGGACGACGCGGAAATTGTCAAACGCGCTCGCGCCCCATTTGAGGAATTTGTAGCGCTCGCCATTACGCTCGTATTCGCGTTCCACATTGCGCTTGAAGCTGTCGGCCGTGCCGAACACGTCGACCATGACCGAGTGGTCGATGACGAGATCGACCGGAACCAGCGGATTGACGCTCTTGGGGTCGCCGCCGAGTGCCTTGGTGGCATCGCGCATGGCTGCGAGGTCCACAACGGCGGGAACGCCGGTAAAGTCCTGCATCAGCACGCGCGCCGGGCGGTACTGGATCTCGTGGGAGGATTTGCCGGTCCTGGTCCAGGCGGCGACAGCTTCGATGTCAGCCTTGGTGACGGTGGAGCCGTCTTCGAAGCGCAGAAGGTTCTCCAGAAGCACTTTCAGCGTGTAGGGCAGCCTGGAGGCGCCCTCCAGGCCGTTCTTCTCGGCCTCCTTCAGGTCGAAATACATGTAAGACTTGCCGTCGACGGTCATTTCGCGGCGGCACTTGAAGCTGTCCAGAGAAGCCATGTCACATCCTTATCGCGGGTCTGCCTGGCCGGTTTGGGCGGGAGGTGAGGGACATCTCCGCTGGCCGGCCTGCGAGGCTGCAGGAAGACGGTTTCCAGCGGGTTGCGCATCTGATGCGTTTTCCGGCCTTCGAACCGCCTTTGGCGCGCCTTTTAGCCCTGCTTCCCCTGCGCTGCAATGGACCGGGGCGCTATTTCACCGCTGCATCGGCGATAATGCCCCATTCCGTGCCCGGCAATATTGCGCTAGGGCCACGGGGATGAGCATGTCCGGCAGCGTCATGGCGAGTGAAGCGCGTGTGGAGGGCCTTACCCTTTCACGGGGCGGGCGCGTTCTGGTGCGCGATCTTTCCTTCACCCTGCAGCCCGGCGAGGCGCTGGTGCTGACCGGCTCGAACGGTTCGGGCAAGACCACGCTCCTGCGCGCGCTGGCGGGCCTCGTCCGGCCCGATGCCGGCGCAATCGACGTTCCGAAAGTGAATTATCTGGGTCATGCAGACGGGCTGAAAGGCTCCGAGACCGTGCTGGACGCGCTGCAATTCTGGAGCCGTCTGGCCGGAGATGCGCATACCGGCGCGATTTCCGGCGTGGCTGATGCGCTGGATCTGCGCCCGCTCCTGCTGACGCGCTGCCAGCATCTCTCAGCCGGTCAGAAACGGCGCACAGCCCTCGCGCGCCTGATGCTTTCCGGTCCATGCGGCCTGTGGCTGATGGACGAGCCTGCCGCTCCGCTGGACACACGTTCGCGCGGCCTGCTCGCCGGGCTGGCAGCGCAGTTTCGCGCCGAAGGCGGGATGATCATTGCGGCCACTCATGCCGAACTTGGCTGGCCGGACGTGCGCACGCTGGACATGGGTTCCGGGGAGACGAGCCTTTGAGCGCGCTTGTCACTCTCTTCCGGCGCGAATTGCGCCTTGCCCTTGCCGGCGGGGGCGGACCGGCCGGGCCTGCTGCCTTCATGCTGGCGGCATTGGCGCTGGTTCCGCTAGGCGTCGGGCCGGACATGGAAGTTTTGCGCGCCGCCGCGCCGGGCGTTGTCGTCTTCGCGGCCTTGCTGGCAAGCCTGCAAGGGGCCGAGCGCATCTTCGCCGATGACCTGACGGACGGCACGCTGGAGCTTTATGCGCTTTCAAAGGTCAGCCTGACAGGGCTGGCCCTCATCAAGGCAGCAGCCTTTGCGCTCGGCGTGCTCTGGCCCGCGCCCTTCATCGGCTTCATCGCCGCCCTCGCCTACGGGATGGACGCGGCGAGCGCCGGCATACTCGCGGGCGGGCTGGTGATCGCCGTGCCGGGACTGGCGCTGGGTGCCGGATTTGCCGGATCGCTGGCGGCAGGCCTGTCTCGCGCGGGCCTGCTGATCGCGCTCATCGCTGCGCCCTTGCAGGTGCCGCTTCTGATCTTCGTGGCCGGAGCAGGGCGTGCGGCGCTGGAGGGGACCGGGCTTGCCGGTGCCAATCTGATGCTGGCAGCAGCGTGGAGCCTTGCCGCACTCGCTCTGGCACCGTTCGGCATGGCCGCAGCCCTGAAAGGGCGGCTGGAGTAGAAGCAGGGAAAAGGTGCGGCGCTGCGTCCGCTTGCGGAACAACGCCTCAATGTCTAGGTGGGACGCCATGTGGAGCGCCTTTGCCAATCCTGAACGCTTCGAGCGTCTTGCCGCGAGGCTCGTGCCGTGGTTCGGCTGGGCGGCGCTGATCCTGTTTGCTGTCGGCCTGCCCTGGGCGCTCGTATTCTCGCCCCCGGACTACCAGCAAGGCGACACGGTGCGCATCATGTATGTCCATGTGCCGTCGGCCTGGCTTTCCATGGCCGCCTATGCCGGCCTTGGCGGAGCGAGCTTTGTCTACTTCATCTGGCGGCACAACATTGCCGACCTCGCGGCGCAGGCACTCGCGCCAGTGGGGGCGGTCTTCGCCTTTCTCACCCTCGCCACCGGCTCGATCTGGGGCCGGCCCATGTGGGGCACGTGGTGGGAATGGGATGCGCGCCTGACCTCGATGCTGGTCCTGTTCCTGCTCTATCTCGGATACATGGCCCTGCGTGCCGCCATCGAGGATGAGCGCCTTGCGGCACGGGCAGGCGCCATTCTGGCCATGGCAGGCCTCATCAACCTGCCGATCATCAAGTTCTCGGTCGACTGGTGGAACACGCTGCACCAGCCCGCCAGCGTCATCCGGCTGGATGGGCCGACCGTTCATGCGAGCCAGCTCTGGCCGCTGCTTGTCATGGCGCTGGCTTTTACCGCGCTGATGACGGCTGTTGTTCTGATGATGGTGCGCAATATGAGCCTTGCCCGCCGCTATGAGGCGCGGGTGCGTCAGTCCTTGCGTGCCAGCGCACCGGGAGGCGCGTGATGGCCGAGTTTCTGGACATGGGTGGGCATGCCGTCTGGGTGTGGAGCACCTATGCGCTGTCGCTTGGCGGGCTGGCCTTTGTGATCTGGCTCGCCCGCCGTCAGCGGCGCAAGGCAGAGCACTGGCGCGCGCTCGCAGAGGCCAGTGAGGGGCCGCGCCCGTGAACCGGCTCGTCATATGGGCGCCTCTGGCGTCCATCGCCGTTCTGCTGGTGGTCTTTGCCATCGCACTGACCGGCCGACCCGAAGGCACGCCGGGCGATCCTATGGTGGGCCGCGAACTGCCCGACCTGCCGGTAACGGATTTCGGTGAGGGATTTGCCGCCTATGATCCCGTGACGGCAGACGGCCCCTATCTTCTGAATTTCTGGGCAAGCTGGTGTGCGCCCTGCCGGATCGAGCATCCGCTCCTGATGGAGCTGGCCGGGGACGGCGTCACCATTCACGGCATCACCTATGCCGACAGGCCGGAGAATGCGCGCGCTTTCCTTGCAGAGCTTGGCGATCCGTTCACGGCGCTTGCCGCCGATCACGAGCGCCGCGCCGCGCTGGAGCTGGGTGTTACCGGCGCACCGGAAACCTTCATCATTGATGGAGAGGGCGTCATCCGGGCGCGCTGGCGCGGGGCGATAACGCCGGAAATCTGGCAGCAGCGGCTGGAGCCAGTCTGGCGGACGGTGCTGGAAGACGCAGAAGAGTCGCCGGACGCAGCGGCGGGCGCGCGCTAGCGCCTACTTCTTCTTTTTCTTCTTTTTCTTCTTGTCCTTGTCCTTGGCGTCCTTCTTGGCCGCCTTGTCCTTCGCCTTTTCTGCCGTTTCCGGATCAAGCGCGCCGGCTATGCGCACCAGCGCATCGACGAAATTCGCCCGCTTGTTCTTGGCGAGCGCAGACAGTATGGCCTCGTCAGCGGCGGTCGCTCCGTCGACGGCGGTCTTGTAGAGGGCCTGACCGGCCTCCGTCATTTTCACCGCATTGGCGCGGGCATCGCCCGGTGCCTTCTCGCGCGCGACAAGGCCGCGCGTTGCCATGCGGCTGACAAGCTCGGCGAGGGTCGAGCGGTCAATCCCGGTGCGCTGGACAAGCTGGGTCTGGGTCTGCCCGTCCGCCTCGGCAAGGGCGCTCAGAACAGCGAACTGGCGCTGGGTGATCTCCACCCCGCCGGTGGCACTGGCAAAGCGTTCGGCCGCGACCTGCTGGGCGCGGTGGAGGAGCTGTCCCGGTGACGCAGCCAGATCGAATTGGCCCTTGTCGCCCATGTGATCCCCTTTATCCGAAGTCTGATCTTCGGGCAGCCTACATCGAAAATGTCACGGTTCAATGTCATTTCCGTCCTGATACGGAACGAGGCATGGTGAGACCGGCAGGCGAGAAGGAGACAGGCGTAATGGCAAAGCGGCCCGCAGATTTCGAGGCGGTCATTCCCGAGGGCGATAACCGCACGCGCAATGTATGCCGCACCTGCGGTTTCATCGATTATGTGAATCCGAAAATCGTGGCCGGATCGGTGGTGGTGAATGATGCTGGCGAGATATTGCTGTGCAGGCGCGCCATCGAGCCGCGCGCAGGCTTCTGGACGCTGCCCGCCGGCTTCATGGAGCAGGGCGAGAGTGTCGAAGATGCCGCCCGCCGCGAGGCGCATGAGGAAGCGCTGGCCGACATCACCATCGAGGATCTGATCGGGGTCTATTCAGTGCCGCGCATCTCGCAGGTGCAGATATTCTTCCGCGCACGCCTGGCCAAGCCGGAGATAGCCGCCGGGCCGGAGAGCCTGGAGGTTGCCTTCTTTGCGCCTGATGCGCTGCCCGAGGGGGAGCTTGCCTTCCCGTCGGTACGCTGGGCCATCGACGACTATCTCGCGCGCAAGGGCCAGAGCGGTGTCGCGCCTGCCATGCGCACGCAGGCCAAGGGCATCACGCCCTACTGATAGGCGGCCTCGATCAGGCGGATGGCACGCGGATCACCCACCAGCACATCCATCTGCCGGTTCATCACATAGGCACCGGAGAAACCGGTCACGGGATCGGCAAACGCGCAGGAGCCGCCAAACCCGTAATGGCCGACAGTGGCTGGTTCAGGACCGAACCAGCCGGAATCGCGGTTCAATTTCATGCCTGCGCCAAAGGCGATGTCGAAGGGAAGAACCCTGTCCTCTCCGGCAACCCGGATTGCCATGGCCTCGGCGATCACGTCCGGGCTTACCAGCCTTTCCCCGCCCAGCATGCCCGTGTTGGCAAACGCGCCCATAAGCTCGGCAAGGCCGCGCGCCGTGGCATGGGTGTTGGCAGCGGGGAACTCCGCGGAACGCCATTCGGCAGCGCCGCGCCGTCCGGGTGATGACCAGGCTTTCAGGAAGGCGGCCTGCTTTTCGGCGTTCATCTTGCCCAGATGGGGCGGGCGCGGTGGCAGGACGTGTTCAGCGGCGCGGACATGTTCGGCTTCGGGCAGGCCGATATGCACATCGATGCCGCGCGGACCTGCAATGATCTCGCGCAACAGGCCGCCTGTCGTGCGCCCATCCGGGCCTGCGCGCCGCAAGGCCGCGTCCACGAGGAAGCCGAATGTGATCGGATGATAGCCACTGCCCTCCCCGTGGGGCCACATCGGCGCCATGTCGGCCAGGCGGTCCTCGATCAGGTCCCGGTCGAACCAGTCGGACGGCTCCATGGGTTCTGGAAAGCCGGGAAGACCTGCCTGATGCGATAGCGCATCACCAAACGTGACGGCCGATTTTCCGTTTGCGGAAAACTCCGGCCAGATGTCGGCAAGCGGCGTTTCATAGGAGAGCCAGCCCTGATCGACCGCCCAGGCCGCGACGAGAGCCGTGATCGCCTTGCCAGTGGAGAAGACCGGAACGAGCGTGTCTTCCTGCCAGTCTTTTGTGCGCGCACGGTCGGCGTGCCCGGCCCAGATATCGACGCGCTTTTCACCTTTCTCAAAAAGGGTGAAAGCTGCGCCAATCTCGTTGCCTTCGGCAAAATTGGCCTTCATGGCGTCGGCGACGGCTTCGAAGCCGGGGGCGACCTGTCCGTGTATGGTAATGCTCATGAATAAAGCGGGTAGCGCGCCCGGTCCCGGCAATCAAGCGCGCTTAGAGCACGATGCGCATGGGAAGGCCGCGCGCATCCACTGGCGGGTCTTCGGGAAGACTTTCCGCCTGCCTGCGCAGTATCCGCAAGGCGGTCACCGCGCACATGGCCGCATCCAGCACATCGTCCGGGGCGCAACGGGTCCTGGGATAGGGGTGCGGATCGAGAACATCATTCGAAACGCCATGGCGGGCCAGCAGGGCAAGGCGCTCGGCCCGGCCTTCAGCGGTTTTCTTGCCATGGGTGAGGGCCGCGCCATTCAGACGGGCAAAGCCTGCCTCGGGATGGGTCTCGAAAACGCGCGCCGAAAGGGCAGGCGTCATTACCGCATCCACCTCGCGCAGCTTGGCAAACAGTCCAAAGCTCTGCGCGGAGAGGCCGGGTCCGCCCGCAGCCCGGTTCAGGGCGATGGCCTCGGCATGGGTGCGGGCGGCAAGCGTTCCGCGCAAGGGCGAGGAAAAGACGCTGGAGGCGCGGCCCTTGAGGATTTTCCGGGCGAGGCGCTCACATTCCCTGCCAGCGCCGCTGGGCGAAGTTTCAAAGCCGATGGGAATGTCGATCGCGATGATGGCCGGGTTTTCGGGGGTCTCCAGCGCTTCGCGAAGTGTCGCAAAGAGCTGCACGCGCGGCGGCGTGCGGCCTTCGGGGTCGAGCAACACGCCGACCCAGCCAGCCTTGCAGCCGTCAAGCCCCATGACTGTCTGCGCAGGTATCATTCGGATTTCATATGAGGAGGTCTGATCCGCCCGCCGCAAGGCTGGCCCGGATCACTGCCTCGCACTTCTGCGTCACATCATGGCAGAGCGCGTCGCCCGTCACGCCATCGAGGACCGCGCAGAGCGCCAGTGCCGCCAGATGATCACCCGTGCCATGGGGCACGCCCTCCAGCCGCTCCACGCTGCTTTGGCACTCTGTCTCGCCATCGCACAGGACCACTGCGAGGCGACCCTCGCCGTCCGGTACGGATGTTGCCAGTGACGGACGTCCGAGCTGCCGCGCTGCGCGCGCCGCACTTTGACGGTCAGTTACCGGCGTGCCTGTAAGGAAGGCCAGCTCGAAGGCATTGGGCGTAACGAGATCTGCAAGCGGCACAAGAAAGCTGGCAATCGCTTCGGCAGTCTCGCGCTTTACATAGAGACCGTTGGCCGTGCCGTCCGGCGCGCCATCTCCGCAGATCGGATCGACCAGTACGAACAGGCCCGGGTTTGCGTCCCTTGCTGCGCGGATGAAGGCGCTGGCCGCACGCACTTGCCCGGCGCTCGCAAAATATCCGGTCAGGATGGCGCGGGCGCGGCGCGGCGCGCCATGGGCCTGCAAGCCTTCAAGGGCGCTGGCGAAGATCGCGTCGGGTACTGCGCCGCCTCCGGGTGCACCAAGGCCGGGATGGCGTCCGAAGATCACCGTCGGCACATGTTCAGGCACGTGCCCGGCCCGTGTCAGTACGGCCGCGCTGACGCCGCCGCCGACACGGCTGCCCGCGACGAGCGAGCTAAGGAGGATGACCGGACTGCCCACGTATCTGAAGTCCCGTATGCCTAGTCCGTTGTCACTTCGGTGTCGGTGCGTTCGACGCGTACGCCAAGTCCCAGCCGGTCAATGTCGAACTCGCCAGACGGGCTGGTCAGGTCAGGCAAGGCAACCGGTTCGGGCGGATCGAGCCTGATCACGAGCGTGCCGCCATCGCGCACGAAATCCGACAAGGGCTGGGCGATAGCGTTGAGGAAGGGGCGCGGAATTTCTGCCGGCAGGGCAGACAGGCCCAGCGCGATCAGCGCGGAGGCCTGAACGCGCATCTGGTCTGGCGTTACCCCGTTCATGTCGGCATAGGCTGAAAAGCTGCGGTCGAGCAGAGACTGGTCTTCCAGCCGGACTTCCAGTGCCTCCAGCCGCAGAAGGCTCTCATAGCCGGCAAAGGTCTGCGGGTCGGTGACACCGGCGCTGCGGGCGGCGGCTATGGCGTCCGCGTAGGCCTGAACGCCGCTCACCTCCTGATGGGCCGAGAGGGTCAGCCCGTCCTCCCAGACGAACAGATTGTCATTGATCGTACGCAGCGTATCGGTCACCGGGTCATAAAGCGTATCGCTCTCGAAGCGCAGGACGATGGCCTCATAGTCCAGATAGTCGAGCATGCGCTCGACGTTCGCGCCCGCCGGGCTTCTCGCCTCCGCACCAAGACGCAAGGCCGGCAGGGCCGCGAGGGTGCGCAGTCCCCCCTGCTCCTCGGTCACGGTGACAGAAAGGCTTTCCATGTCGAAGGTCAGGCCGTTCGTTAGGCCTGACAGCCCGGTCACATCGAGGCGCCGGTAATAATCGGACGGCGTTCCTGACATGATGAAAGGCAGGGCGGTCGCCGATGTGCCGGTGAAGACCGATTGCAGGAAGCGGGCGCCCACCTCCTCCATCACGACGCTTTCAATGCCAAAGCGGGTCTGGGGGGCCTCAAAGCTGATGCTTTCGGCGAGCAGCCCGTCCAGCCCGGTTTCATCAAGCCCGGTCAATGTGAGTTCGGCGGCCTGCAACACGCCTTCGCCCTCTGGCAGGGTGGCGGAAAGGCCGCCTATCACAAGTTCGCGAAAGCCATAGCCGCCCAGATTGTCCGCCAGCGCGGGCAGGTCCGGGGTTTCGCCGGAAAAGGCCGCCGCAATGGAGCGCGACAACTCCGGGCCCGGCCGGTCGACGAGCAGGCGCTCCACGCGGGTTTCCCCGCCCTCACCATCGCTGAGCACCGTGTTTTCCAGAGTCAGCCTGTCGAAGCGGACAATTGAGTCCTCTAGGCGCGGAGAGGCAATTTCCATGATCGCGGCTTCGAGGCGGGCCGGCCTCTCTGCATCATCACTCAGCGCCAGCGCAAAGCCTTCAAACCGGAAGACGCCGCCGGAGAACTCGCGCGCGGTCCAGCTTGCCCGCCCCTGTTCTTCAAGGCCGAGGATCGCAGCAGCCTCTGCGGCATCATCGGCGGTGACACGAGTGGGGGGCGGTTCGCGGGTCTCGTCGCCATTGCCGCAGGCAGAAAGCCAGAGCACCGGTACCAGAAGGAGGGGCAGGAGGCGTAGCGTCGGCATGGGCGAAGCCTTCGGTAACAAGCGGACAGAGCCCGCAAACCTAATGCCTCACCGGGTCAGGGGCTAGGGTCAGTCCTGTGGCAGGCGCGAAAGCAGTCCTGCAATCGGATCAACGGGCTCTTCGGGAACGGGCTCGTCTTGCCCGGCGCCAGCGCTATCGCCGGTCTCCGCTATCAGCAGATTTTCGTCTTCCAGCGCGCTCAGGAGCCGGGCCAGCCTGTCAGAATCGCCAGGCCTTGCCGGTGAGGGCAGGGTTTCAGGCAGGGCCAGAGCGGGCGCCGCGGCCATCATCTGCGCGAAGATGCGCGCAGGCCCCGTACCGCCCGAACCGGCCTCGGTCGGCGTGTTGTCGTCATTGCCGGTCCAGACGACGGTCACGAGGCCTTCAGACCAGCCGGCAAACCAGGCATCCCGGAAAGCGTTCGTAGTGCCGGTCTTGCCACGCACCTGCCGTCCGGGTACGGCAGCCGCCCGCCCGGTCCCGTAATCGATGGTGGCGGCAAAAAGCTGGTCCATGTCGCGCACGACACGTTCGGCCAGCACAATTGCGCCCGGTGTGCGGTCGCGTGTCCAGAGGATGTCGCCTGCAGGCGTTTCGAGCTGCGTGACGGCATGCGGCTCTACTGCGCGCCCGCCATTCATGAAGGGGACGTAGGCGCGCGCCAGCTCCAGCGGTGTCACTTCATAGGCGCCCAGCGACAGCGAATGGGTGTTTTCCATCGGGCTTTCAATGCCAAGGCGCCGGGCCAGGCGCAGCGTATAGGCCCGCCCAGTGGCTTCGGCGAGTTGCACGGCTACCGAGTTGGACGAACGCGCAAAGGCCCGCTCAAGGCTCATTTCGCCCTCATACCGGTTTTCCCAGTTCGCCGGTGACCAGCTTCCATAACTTACTGGCTCATCGACCATGCGGTCTGATGGTGCCCAGCCCGCCTCGAAGGCAGAGGCATAGATGAAGGGCTTGAAGGCGGAGCCCGGCTGGCGGCGCGCGGCCGTGGCCCGGTTGAACGGCGAGCGCGCATAGTCCGTCCCACCGGTCATGGCAGCGATGCCGCCCGCGCCATCCAGCGCAATGATCGCGCCATTGGCCGCGCCGCGCGCAATCTCCGGGTCTGCAAGGCCGCTTCGAAGCGCCGTGTCTGCTGCCCTCTGTGCATCAACATCCAGAGAGGTGCGCACCACCACATCGCCCGTCCAGGACGGGGCATGAAGCGCAAGGAGGGTGCGCGCCTCGCTGGTCGCCCAGTCGGCAAACCATCCGGCGCCGGGGCTCGAGGAGCCGCGCGAGACGCGGATCGGCGCCGAGGCTGCTTCCAGCCGCTCCTCTTCGCTGATCCGGCCGGTCGCCAGCATCAGGTCGAGCACGACCGTGGCGCGCACGGCTGCGCGGGCGGTGTCATTGGCCGGTGAGTAGCGCGAGGGCGCCTTGAGAAGGCCTGCCAGAAGCGCAGCCTGACCGATATCGAGCTCGTGCGGGCCGCGCCCGAAATAGCGCCGCGAGGCGTTCTCGGCGCCCCAGGCTCCAGCGCCGAAATAGACGCGGTTCAGATAGAGGGCGAGTATCTCGTCCTTGGTGAAACGGGTCTCGAGCCAGAAGGCCAGCATCATTTCCTGCATCTTGCGCCGCATGGTGCGGTCGGGCGTCAGGAAGAGGTTCTTGGCCAGCTGCTGGGTGATGGTAGAGCCGCCCTGCACCACCCGGCCTGCGCGCAAGTTTGCCAGTGCTGCGCGTGCTGTGCCGATCAGATCAATGCCGAAATGCTGGTAAAAGCGCCGGTCCTCGACGGCGAGAACGGCATCGACGAGATGTTCGGGCAGATGATCGGCATGGATGGTCGTGCCGGAGGATTCCCCGCGCCGGGCGATAACGCGGCCCTGCCGGTCGAGGAAGGTCATGGCTGTGCCGGACGGCGCTGCGGCCAGCGAGCTGGTATCGGGCAGGTCACGCGCGAGGCCCACCAGATACATCGCGCCCAGCAGGGCGCTGATGGTCGCAAGGGCCGTTACCGCGCGCAAAAGCAGCATCCAGCCGCCGGGTCTGCGGCGTCTTGAACGGCCTACGGGCACACGGATCGAGGTGCGGCTCAAGAGGGGGTCCAGCTCGTGCTGTGGCAAGTCCAGCCACCTAACGCCAACAGCGTTAAGGCGCCGTGAACCCATCGCGCGGGATGCAAAACGCCTTGCCAGCCCGCCGGGCAAAGGTGATCATCGCCGCCAAGCCTGAGGGAGCGCTTCTGTCATGTCCGTGAAATTCCGCCTCGCGCGTGCGATCCGCCTTGCCGGTATCGCAGCTGCGTGCGGCCTTGTTGCCGCCTGCGCCAACGTGCCCGGCGAAACCGTGTGCCCGGAGCGCGGCCAGAACTCGGGCAGCTGGCCCTATTGCGCGCCTTCAGACCCCGGCGGCGGGGGCGGCGTATTGCGTGACGACCGGATCAACCCGGCTGGCGGCCGCACCTGAGCGGCGCCGCCTGCCTGACACACTGACGAGACGGCCATGGCGGCACTGCCTTACGAGGTTCAGCTCTTTGCCATCACGCTGGTGGCAAGCCTGGTCATCGGCCTGCCGGTGCGCATCGCCGGCTGGCGCGCCAGTGTTCTGGCGGTGCAGACCGTCTGGCGCCTGACCCGGCGCTACCGCTTCTGGATATTCCTGATCGCGATCATCGGCATGCTGGCGGGCCTGTGGACCTTCGACAGTATTCGCGGGCTGGTCTTCGGCTGGTGGAGCTAGGCTTTGCGGAAGCCCGTCACCGAATTTTCACTGCCCTCACGGTCCGGCGCGGGCTAGCTTCGCAATTCGTGTCCGGACCGGTCTGAGGGAAAAGTCCATGCTGCTGCGTCATTTCACCTGTCTTGTCTCGTCTGCCCTCCTGCTGGCGGCCTGCAATCCGCCCGCGGAAGTACCGCAGGATGATGCCAGCCCGCAGGTCGCGGTCACCGGGGAGGCGCTTTCCGGCCAGCTGGCCGAAGATGCGCGCGAGATCGGCACATTCGCGACCCTGACCGGTGAACTGCCGGCGGTCATCGCCCATCGCGGGGCCAGCGGTTTCCGGCCCGAACACACGCGCTCGGCCTATCTTCTGGCGCTGGAACAGGGCGCCGACATTCTCGAGCCCGATCTGATGGTGTCGCGTGATGGCGTGCTGATCGTGCGTCACGACCCCTGGCTCTCCACCTCGACCGACATTGCCGACAGGCCGGAGTTTGCCGACCGCCGCCGCGAACTGATGGGCCGGGAAGACTGGTGGGTTGTCGACTTCACCGCAGAGGAGCTGACAAGCCTTGGCGCGCGTCAGGTCTATCCCGGGCGTTCGGATGAATATGATGACAGCGACACCGTGCTGACCTTTGGCCAGTTTCTCGATCTGGTGGACGAGGCCGAGGCGGCTTGCGCCTGCGAGATTCCGGTCGAGCCGGAGATCAAGCTGCCCGCAGAGCACACGGCCATGGGCCTTGATCCGGCGCCCATCCTGATTGCGGAGCTTGAGGCGCGCGGGCTCAACACCGATACCGCCCTCGTGATCATCCAGTCCTTCGATGCGCCCTTCCTTGAGCGCTTGCGTCCGATGACGCCGCTGCCGCTGGCCATGCTGCACTATAATGACGAGCCGGGCGGAGACATGAACGGCTACACGCTCGAGCAGGTGGCCGGGTTCGTCGACGCGATCGGTGCCTACAAGGGCCTGCTCCTGAACCCTGACGGGTCAAGCACCGGCTATCTGGAACGCGCGCATGCGCTGGGCCTTGCCGTCCACACCTGGACGCATCGCGATGACGCGCCGTCCATACTCGCCGAAGGCGATACCGACGCAGAACTGCGCGCCTTGTTCGCGCTGGGCGTGGACGGTGTCTTCACCGACTTTCCGGCCAGCGCCGTGCGGGTGCGCGAGGCCATGCTGACAGGCGAATAGATTTTTCACCTGCGCCAAGGCAGGCTGGCCGCCCGACCCGCTGCACAAAAGGCCCTGCCATGGATCGCCGTTCCGCCCTGAAACTCATAACCGGCGCGGGTCTGGGGATGGTAGCGGCGCCCCTGATCGGTGCCGGGGCTGCGCCTGCGCGCACGCCCTCGCTCGATCAGGCGCCGAACTTTGTCCCGGCTGACATCTCACCGCGGCGCATCATCCGGCAGGTCGTGGGCCTGAGGCCCTTTCGCGAAACCGGCTATGTGGTCAGGGCAGAGCGTTTTTCCCGCCGCAAGACGCTGGTCCATCATTACGGCCATGGCGGTGCCGGAGTGACGATGAGCTGGGGCACGGCGGCAGAGGCGGAACGCGCACTGCTGGCCGCAACGGACGCCACATCGGTGGCTGTTTTGGGCTGCGGGGTGATCGGGCTGACGACCGCGCTTCTCCTGCGCCGGCGGGGCATGAACGTCACCATCTATGCCGAGGCCCTGCCGCCACACACCACCTCCAACATTGCCGGCGCGGTGTGGGGCCCTTCCAGCCTCTACCGGCGCCAGAGCGTGGACGAGGCCTTCCTTGCCCGTTTCGTCGATGCAGCGCGTGTCAGCCAGCGGGCCTTCCAGCATCTGGCCAACGATCCGCGCTATGGCGTGTACTGGCTGCGCCAGTACGACTTTTCCCTGCGCACGCCAGGGGGTCCACGCGAACCCCAGCCGCTGGATCATCTTTATCCGGGCCTCATCCGGCATACGGATCCGCAAACCTGGTTCGGCTATCCTTCAGTGACCGAGAACCATGTGCTGATGATCGATCCGGACATCTATCTGCGCGCCCTGATGGCCGATTTCGAGAATGCAGGCGGTCGTATCGTCATGCGCCGCTTCGAGACGGCCTCTGATATCGGGCGGCTGGATGAACGCGTGATCGTCAATTGCACCGGGCTGGGTGCGCGCGATCTTTTTGGCGATCCCGAGCTTCGGCCCATGCGCGGCCAGCTGACCATGCTGCTACCGCAGCCCGAGCTCGATTACGCCTATACGGCATGGGAGGGCGGCATTCTCTACATGTTCCCGCGCCGAAGCTCGGTGGTACTGGGCGGAACGACCGATCTCGACATGGCCGATACCTTGCCCTCAGCGGAAGAAACCGCCCGTCAGCTTGACGGCCATGCCCGCATCGCAAGGCGCCTCGCCGGGCTTGAGCGGGTGGAAGACGGGCACGGCACCCTTCGTCAGTAGCGCGCACCGGCACGTTCGAGCCTTGAAACAGTCCCCCGGACTGTTCCAACCGCTGGCGCGGACCATTGCTTACCCTCTGAACGGGTCCTGCATCAGGATGACGTCCTCGCGCTCCGGGCTGGTGGAGACCATCGCGACGGGTGTCTCGATCAGTTCCTCGATGCGGCGGACATATTTGACCGCTTCGGCAGGCAGGTCCGCCCAGGAGCGCGCGCCCTTGGTGGAGCCGCTCCAGCCTTCCATCTCCTCATAGACCGGCGTGACGCGGGCCTGGTCGGCGGTGGACGCGGGCAGGCGGTCGATGATCTCTCCGTCCAGCCGGTAGCCGGTGCACACTTTGAGGGTCTCGAACCCGTCGAGCACGTCCAGCTTGGTCAGGACAATGCCGTTGAGGCCATTGAACTTGGCCGACTGGCGCACCAGCACGGCATCGAACCAGCCGCAGCGGCGCTGCCGGGCGGTGACAGTGCCGAACTCGTGACCCTTCTCGCCGATCAGGCGTCCGGTCTCGTCGGTCAGCTCGGTCGGGAAGGGGCCTTCGCCCACGCGGGTGGTGTAGGCTTTCACAATGCCCAGCACATAGCCGGTCTTGCCGGGGCCGACGCCGGTGCCGGCGGCAGCCTGGCCCGAAACGGTGTTCGAACTGGTCACAAACGGATAGGTGCCGTGATCGACGTCGAGGAAAGCGCCTTGCGCGCCCTCGAACAGGACTTTGCGGCCCTCGGCGATGGCCTCATCCAGCATCCGCCAGACAGGCGCCGCATAGGGCAGGATTTTCGGTGCAATCTCCAGCAGGGAGGCAACCAGTTCCTCGGCCTGGTATTCCGGCTCGCCATAGCCACGGCGCAGCGCGTTATGGTGATGGAGAAGGTCGGCAATGCGGGCGCGCAGCCCCTTTTCGTCGGCCAGATCGATAACCCGGACGGCGCGCCGGCCCACCTTGTCCTCATAGGCGGGGCCGATGCCGCGCCGCGTGGTGCCGATTTTCATGCCGTCATCGCGGTTCTCGCGGAAGCCGTCGAGATCGCGATGGACCGGCAGGATCAGGGCAGCGGTCTCGGCAATCTTCACAAGGTCAGGTGTGATCGCGACGCCTTGCGCACGCACCTTTTCGACCTCTGCCAGAAAGGCCCAAGGGTCAATGACGACACCATTGCCCAGAAGCGAGAGTTTCCCGCGCACCACGCCGGAGGGCATGAGGGAGAGCTTGTAGGTCACGCCGTCGACGACAAGCGTGTGCCCGGCATTGTGACCGCCCTGGAAGCGGGCCACGACATCGGCCCTCAGCGACAGCCAGTCGACGATCTTGCCCTTGCCTTCGTCACCCCACTGGGCGCCGACGACGACTACATTGGCCATGAGAGAAACTCCGCTGCATCATGCGGAATGACGGCTTATAGCGCCGCAGCGCAGGCGGCAAGGGCGCGTGCTCACGTGAATGTGGGTTGATGGAGCGGACAAGGCGGCTCCACGCTTTCAAGCCAAACCAGGAAAGGTAAGGAACATGGCGGCAAAATCCCTCCGGCTGGCGGCCCTGACAGGGCTCTGCCTTGCTCTCACTGTGCCGGGTGCGGCCGTCCACGCCCAGCAGGCCGGATGTTCAGGCCATGCCTTGCACGATGCCTTCAACTTCTGGGAAGGGGCGTGGAATGTGTACGGCACGGACGGCAGTTTTCAGGGCCACAACCTGATCTCTTCCGGTGGCGGGGGCTGCGTGCTGCATGAACACTGGCAGCCCCGCCAGGCCGGAATGGACGGCCACAGCCTGAACTTTGTCGATCCGGCCAGCGGCGCGTGGCGCCAAGTCTGGGTCAGCTCGAACCTGCATATCGACTATTCCGGCGTGCCCTATGGCGACAACACCATGCATCTGGAAGGCGAGATCACCTATTTCCGTCCCGGCGCAGGCTCTCGCAGCGCGCCGTTTCGCGGTCGCTGGGAGCGGCAGGAAAATGGCCATGTGATCCAGCACTTCCAGCAGTTTGATGCCGGAACGCAAAGCTGGGGCGAGTGGGCGCACCTGACCTATGTGCCACGCGGCGAAGACCCCAATGGCACCGACCCGGCAGAGGGCGCGGCAGGACCCGCCAGTCCGGCAGGCCTGTTTGACGATTGACGTCTCATTTCGTTGGTCTTGCCGCCTGAACTGTGGCTTGCTTCACAGGTCAGGCCGCCACCGGGAGGGTCAGGGTCATGAAATGCAGCATGCTGGGCGCGACCGCGCTTCTTGCGATCGTCAACGACGCAGCCTTCGCGCAATGCGACCCGCAGAGGCTGGAAGCACTTGCCTTCCTGTCCGGCGAGTGGAACCGCTATGAGCAGACCGGGGTCTATGGCGGGCAGAGCTATTACGTGCTCGATGCCGATGCCTGCGAAGTGGTGGAGATGATCGAGGTCGAGCCGGAGAACCAGCTTCAGCGTGCCCTCTTTGTCGATCCTGATAGCGGCCAGTGGCGCGAGACCTACAACCCGGATTTCTTCTATTACGACCTGTCCGGCTCCATACAGGACAGATCACTTGTGATGACGGGCTGGTCCGAAAGCGGTGAAGAGGACTCTGTCCGTGAGGAGCTGCGTGCCCGCTGGACACCATTGCCTGATGGCCGCTTTGCCTTTGTCCTGCAGGCGCGCATGCCAGGAAGGCCGCACTGGGACATTCTGAGCGCCTACACCTATGTGCCGCGCGGCGAGGACCCCAATGGAGAAATGCCGGCCCCTGACGCGCAAGGACCGGCGCTTGGTTCTGAATGGATTGAATAGCCGGCCGGCTACTGCCCGAAGCGCCAGCTGATGCGGGCACCGATCTCGTCGAGGCCCTGATTGCGGCCCTGGCCCAGGATCTGCCCGTTGGAGAAGTGCTCGTAATACACACCCACGGCGACGCGCGGAGTGACCGCATAGTCGAGGCCGAGCTGGGTGTGGAACAGGAAGCGTGAGCCAAGCAGGGCGCGCGATCCGGCGAGGCGGATGCGGTCCGGATCATTGGGCGGCAGCTGGGACACGTCGCGCACGCCGTCATGATAGGCGATGCCGAACCCGCCATCGAGCGAGAAGCCGTTGGCAAAATTGCCGGTCCACAGAAGGCCGGCCGAACCCAGATTGGTGTTCCCCTCGCTGTTGAACGAGCCGTAGAGATAGGGGCGCGGGGACCAGACCGGCGCCATGAAATCGGGGCTGTCAAAGACAAGCTGGCCGGAAATCTGGACACCATCCTCGATGCTGCGGGCAAGGTCGTGGGCGACCACGCCGACGCGGACTTCGCTCAGCTGTGCCTGCGCCGTACCGGCAAGGCAGGCAAGGGCGGCAAGTCCGGCAAGTCCGGCAATGATTTGTGTACGCATGAAAACCCCCGGCAAATCAGGGGTTCACCATATGGCGGATTCCGGGGAAGTAAAAGCGCCCTGTATGCGGGAGCGCATGAAGGGAAGGGTGGGACCCGCCTCGGTGCCGCGCTGGCGCTCCATCGCCCCCCTCAGTGCGATTTGTGTGCCGCGCTGGGACATCCGGGCGGATCCCGGTACATGCTTCGCAAGACTGATGCTAGCGAGATGCACCTTGCCGGAGTCGGCGTCTCCGGCCTGTCACGGATAGCGGCCAAGCGTGGCCGCACGCGTTCACGAATGGGGCAATACAGGGGCGCGCTATGGCCGGTAGGGTGTAATGGACTCAAGTTCCAGCGTGTAGGCCACGGCGGCAAGATCGGTGTCCTGGCGCTGGATACGGATGACACCTTCAGCGTAGATCGGGTCCCACAGCCCTTCCACTTCCACCGGCTCCGAGGTCTCCACATAGACCAGCTGGTTGGGCGGAGGCGGGGGCACGTGGATGCACGCGCCGACATAGGGCACAAGCAGGAAGCGGGTCACCCGGCCGCCGGAAAAATAGTCGAAGGGCAGGATATAGCCACCCAGCCGCACGCGCTGGCCATCAAGTTCCTCGACGGCGGCAAAGCTCATGATCTGGGGCAATTGTTCGGCACCGAAATGCTCGAAGCCCAGCTCGATCGCCTGCATCTGTTGCAGGCGGGCGAGACGCTCGCTCTCGCCTTCGGGCAGAAGGTCTGCCCAGACGATCTCGCGGGCACCGTCATTGGCACGCACTTCGGCGCCCGTCATGGCGAATACGGGAAGAAGGGCGAAGACGAGAATGAGCGCGCGTATCATCATGGGCTGAATGTGTGCACACGCACGGCCCGCGGCAAGCACCGCTTACACGTTATAATATAACGATATTAGCGGATCTGAAGCGTGCTGGAGGCGGGCGTCAGCTCTCCGGCCGCATTGCGCGTGCCATCGAAAAACTGAACATTCACGCGCTCCAGGCGCTCGAACCCGGCAAAGAGGTCACCGGTCTCGATGCGAGCCAGCCGGTCTGGCTGGCTGCACATATAGGTCCAGCTCACAAAGCCGTCAGAATAGCGCGCCGCATCGTGATCATGGCCATGCCCGTCGCCTGCAGGCGGGGTTTCCGCCTCGCTGTGATCGCCGAAATGATCATGGACGTGTTCGGCTTCATCATGGCTGTGTTCATCATGGTCATGCGCGTCATGGTGCGCATGACCGTCTTCGTGACCATGATCATGGTCATGATCGTCGCCCTCGTGATCGGCCGGGGCCTCGTGATGCTCGTGCCCATGTTGCGCGCTGGCGTGGGGGAAGCCTTCGATTGCCGTTTGCGACAGGACGCAGCCCGCCTCGGTGTTGAAGCCCGGACGGGCATCGGATTCCAGCTTGGCCAGCGCAGCAGCCACCAGCGCGTACTCGGCATCATCGCGCGGCGCACGTTCAAATCCGATAAGATTGTAGAGCGGGCTTTCCATCTCGGCGACGAGCGTGCCATCCGGATTTACCGCAACCGCCAGTTCGGCAAGGCCGTGCACATGGGTGCCAGCATGGCGATGTTCATGCTCCTGCGCGAGAGCAGGCGCAATGGCCGTTCCGGCCAGAAGGGCGGCGAGCATCAGACGCTTCATGGCTAGTCTCCCTGATTACCTGCCTCATCAACGCGCGAGGCGGCCTTGACGTTGCGATTGGAAGATGGGCCGCCGACTGGGCCGAAATGCGGCGCCGAAGACAGCACGATGGCTTCATGCGCGTGCTCATGCCCGTCGTGATGATGGCCGGGCAGGTGATGATCGTGATCGTGCCCGGCACGATGCGCGGCCGTCAGGCCCGTTGCCGCCACGATACCCAGCGCAGCCATGGCTGCCGAGCGGCGAATGCCGCCCGTGCGGGCGTGCGCCAGCAGGTGCGCTGCCGAGGTGTGGATGAGTACGCCTGCGGCAAGGCCCAGCAGTCCTGCTACCAGCGCAGGCGAGAGGGCCCCGGCAAAGGGCGCCGTGGCGCCTGCAAAGACAAGCGTGGAGAGACCCGCGGCGGCAAATGACCAGAGCGCGGCGCGCGTATCTGACAGGCCTGCGCGCTGGAGGAGAATGAAGCAGACGGCAGCATCGGCCGGCTTGTGCAGGAGCAGGCCCAGCCCGGCGGTGAAGCCGCTGAACGCGTCCGACGAGAAGGCGATCGTGTAGGTCAGCCCGTCAAAGGCGGCGTGCAGGGCAATGGCGAAGACGGGCGCGAACGCAACCGCCTGCTCGCGCGAGGGGGCAATGCGCCCGGTCAGTTGCCGGATGGCGATGCCCAGCACAATGCCGCCGGCGATCATCCACAGGGCAATGCCTGACCCTGCGAGGGATTCCGGGATCAGGTGCAGAACGGCGACCGCCAGCAGGAGGCCTGCGGAAAACGCCGCCAGAAGCGGGGAGTGCGCGCGCGTATAGCCTGCGGCAAAGCGCAAGCCCGCCAGGGTCACCAGGACCATGCCGGCAGCCAGCAGGGCAAACAGAAGTGTGAGCGTCGCGGGGGCCAAAGGCGCTCCAGACCGGCGGGCAAGCCGTAATGTTATTCTGTAACGAGGTCCGGATTTAGCGGGTTACCGGTGCGCTGGCAAGGCGCACGCGCGCGGAAAAATGTGAAAAAGCCCGCAGCCTCGAAGGCGTGCGGGCTTTTCGCGCATTGTAAATGGGAGGTGCTGTGCTTGCCTCAGCCGGCGTGTTCGCCCTGCTCGCCCATCATGGACTGCATGTAGCGTTCCTCGCCGATACGGTCGATGAGTTGAAGCTGGGTCTCGAGGAAGTCGATATGCTCCTCCTCCGACTTCAGGATCACTTCGAGAAGGTCACGCGAGCCATAGTCGCGCACGCTTTCACAGTAGGCGATGGCCTCCTTGTAGACCGGATGGGCCTTCTGCTCGGCCTTCAGGTCGCATTCCAGGCACTCCTTGAGGGTCTCGCCGATCAGGACCTTGCCGAGATCCTGCACGTTGGGCAGGCCGTCGAGGAAGAGGATGCGGTCGATGAGCATGTCGGCATGCTTCATCTCGTCGATGGATTCCTCATACTCGATCTTGGCAATGGCATTGAAGCCCCAGCTCTTGAACATGCGCGCATGCAGGAAATACTGGTTGACCGTGGTCAGCTCCAGTTTCAGCGCCTTGTTGAGATGCTCGATAACGCCGCTGTCGCCTTTCATGGGCCTTGCCTCCTGCCAGAATACCTGATTTGCACACAGACTACAGGATAGGGCGCCGAGGCGAAAGGCCAAGCCCCTGATTTTGTTTGCTTTTGTTTCTAAGAGGCGTTCTCAGGAAGCCGCTACTCGGCGGCGACAGCCTCAGGCAGGGCATCGAGGCGCGGCAAGGACTGCTCGATCAGGCTTGCGGCCTCTTCCAGACAACGCCCGCAGCGCGGCTTTGCCCCGCAGGCCTTGAAGGCGCTGGAGACGTCCTGCGCGCCGGAACGCGCCGCATCGCGGAACTGCGAGCATTTCAGGGCGTTGCAGATGCACACATACATGGGCGTCAGTAACCTTCGCGCGGCGGGTGGATGCGCGCTTATCGCGACGCATTCGCATTTGCATGTTCCATACCTGCGAATGATTGTCAATTACGTTTCGCAAGCCGCTCCGGAGAGGCGCTTGCGGAAGTGTCATCTTCATGTTGCAATGCAGCAGATGTCCGGACAAAGGCGGCGTGCAATGCCCGCCCATCCGGCCAGCGGCCTTCATGCCCTTTGCGTCGAAAAAGGAGAGCGCCATGCTCCGTTTTACAGAGCTGGACCAGAGCTACCCGGCCAAGCGCCCCGCCAATGAGCGGCGTGGCGATTTCGACGAGATCTATGCGCCGTTCAATCCGAAGGCTGGCGCCGATCAGGCCGCGCGCTGTTCGCAGTGCGGCGTGCCGTTCTGCCAGTCGGGCTGCCCGCTGCACAATGATATTCCAGACTGGCTGATGCTGGCTGCTGAAGGGCGCATGCGCGAGGCCTGGGAGCGCTCAAGCGCTACCTCCACACTGCCGGAGATTTGCGGACGTATCTGCCCGCAGGACCGTTTGTGCGAAGGCGCGTGTGTGATCGAGCAGTCCGGCCATGGCGCCGTGACCATCGGCGCGGTCGAGACGCATATCACCGAGACTGCGTGGAAGGAGGGCTGGATAGAGCCGATCCACCCGAAGCGCGAGACGGGTTTTTCGGTCGGCGTGGTTGGCGCCGGGCCGGCCGGCCTTGCAGCGGCAGAACGCCTGCGCGAGCAGGGACACGCCGTCACCATCTATGACCGGCATGACCGGGCAGGTGGCCTGCTGATCTATGGCATTCCCAATTTCAAGCTCGACAAGTCGGTCGTGGAGCGCCGCACACAGCGCCTCGAGGCGAGCGGCGTGGTGTTCAAGCTCGAGACCGAGCTGGGACGAGATATCAGCCTGGATGAGCTACGCTCCCGCCATGATGCGGTTTTCCTCGCCATCGGCACCTACAAGGCGCGCGCCCTGACCTGTCCGGGCTCTGGAAGTGAAGGTCTCATCCCGGCGCTCGACTATCTGATGGCGTCCAACCGGCGCGGGTTCGGCGAAGAGATTGAGGGCGAAGACCGGCTGCAGGCCAAGGGCCGCAAGGTGATCGTCATTGGCGGCGGGGACACCGCCATGGACTGTGTGCGCACTGCCATCCGCCAGGGCGCGGCCTCTGTCACCTGCCTTTACCGGCGTGACCGGGAGAACATGCCCGGCTCCATCCGTGAGGTTTCCCATGCCGAGGAAGAGGGCGTCATCTTTGAATGGCTGTCTGCGCCTCTGGCGCTCAAGGGTGATGCGGCCCGCCTGACCGGTGTGGTGGCGCAGCGCATGGGCCTTGGCGCTCCCGATGCCGACGGGCGGCGCCAGCCGGTCGTGCTGGAGGGCGCAGAAGCCGACCTCGAGGGCGATCTCGTCATTGCCGCGCTCGGATATGAGGCCGAGGATATTTCAACGCTCGGCGATATCAGCGCCACACCGCGCGGCACGATCCGGGTCACGCAAGCCTGCCGGACCAGCCTGCCGGGCGTCTATGCGGGCGGGGATATCGTGCGCGGTGCCTCGCTGGTGGTCTGGGCCATCAAGGACGGGCAGGATGCCGCTGCCACCATTCATGCCGATCTGATGGCGCGCGCCGCCGCCGGGGCCGCACGCGAACTGGAGCCTGCCGAATGAGCGAGTTGAACCGCTATGCCGCCGAACGCCAGCGCCTGATCGAGGCGGGCAGTTATGATCCGGCCTCCGAGCGTGATGCGTGCGGCGTCGGCCTCATTGCCGCGATTGATGGCCAGCCCCGGCGCGAAGTCGTGGAACTGGCGATCCGGTCCCTGAAAGCCGTCTGGCATCGCGGCGCGGTCGATGCCGATGGCAAGACAGGTGACGGGGCAGGTGTGCGCGTCGGCGTGCCGCAGGACTTCTTCAAGGAGCAGGTGGCCCGCACCGGCCATGTGCCCGGCGAAGGCCCGGTTGCCGTGGGCATGATCTTTCTGCCACGCACGGACTTTGCCGCGCAGGAACGCGGGCGGACCATCGTGGAGACGGAAATCCTGCGGGCGGGCTTTCGCCTCTATGGCTGGCGCCAGACACCTGTGGACCCGTCCTGCCTCGGTGAGAAGGCGAACGCGACCCGCCCGGCCATCGAACAAATCCTGTTTGACGATCCGCGCGGCAAGAAGGCCCACATTCTCGACCGCCAGCTCTATATCGTGCGCCGGCGTATCGAGAAGCGCGCGCGTGAGGAGAACCTGCCCGGCTTCTACATCGCCTCACTCTCGACGCGCGACATCATCTACAAGGGCATGTTCCTGGCCGAAGCGATCGACCGCTTCTACCCGGACCTGACCGATGAACGCTTTGTCTCGTCCTTTGCGATCTTCCACCAGCGCTATTCGACGAATACGTTTCCCGAATGGAAGCTCGCCCAGCCCTTCCGCATGCTCGCCCATAATGGCGAAATCAACACGCTCAAGGGCAATGTGAACTGGATGAAGAGCCATGAGATTCTCATGGCGTCCAAGGCGTTTGCCGACGCCGAGGAGGTGGTAAAGCCGGTCATCCAGGCGGGCTCGTCGGATTCTGCCGCCCTCGACCAGGTCTTCGAGGTGCTGGTGCGCGCCGGACGGTCTGCGCCAATGGCCAAAGCCCTGCTCATCCCGGAAGCCTGGTCGAAAAAGGCCGACATCATGCCGGCGCGCTGGCGCGGGCTTTATGAACACTGCAACTCGGTCATGGAGCCGTGGGACGGTCCGGCCGCGCTGGCGGCCTGTGACGGGCGCTGGGCGGTGGCGGGGCTTGACCGTAACGGGCTTCGCCCCCTGCGCTGGCTGCGCACCCATGACGATCTCATCGTGGTGGGGTCGGAAACCGGCATGACGCCGCTGCCCCAGTCGCGGGTAGCCCGGCGCGGCAGTGTCGAGCCGGGGCGCATGATCGCGGTCGATCTCGATGCCGGGCGTTTCTACGATGCCAACGAAATCCTCGACCATCTCGCCGCCAAGCATCCTTACGATGAGTGGCTGTCGAACATTCGCGATATCGAGGCCGAAGTCGGCCCTGGCCCGGAACCGCTTCTGTGGGACGAGGAAACCCGTGCGCGCCGGCAGGCCGCAGCCGGTCTGACGCTCGAAGATATCGAGATCATCCTTTCGCCCATGGCCGAGGACGGGAAGGAAGCGATCGGTTCGATGGGCGATGACAGCCCGCTCGCCGTGCTCTCCAACCGCTACCGCCCGGTCTATCACTATTTCCGCCAGAACTTCTCGCAGGTCACCAACCCGCCTATCGACCCGCTACGCGAAGGCCGGGTAATGAGCTTGAAAACGCGGTTCAAGAACCTTGGCAACATCCTCGCGACGGACGAGACGCAGACCGACGTGTTCGTCCTGGAAAGCCCGGTGCTCACCAACGGCATGTACCAGCGCCTGCGCGCCGTTCTGGGCGAGGGCGTGGCCGAGATCGACTGCACGTTTGCGCTGGAAGAGGCGACGGGGAGCGGGGCCGGGCTGCGTGAGGCGCTGGACCGTATCCGCGCCGATGCGGCCGAAGCCGTTCGCGATGGCAAGGCGCAGCATCTGGTCCTGACCGACGAGGCGCAAGGACCGGGGCGCTGCGCGGTACCGATGGCGCTGGCCGTCGGGGCGGCCCACACCTTCCTGACGCGGGAAGGGCTCCGCACACACGTTTCACTCAATGTGCGCGCTGCCGATGCAATGGACGCACATGCCTGCGCGGTGCTGATCGGGCTGGGTGCCACCACCGTGAACCCGTATGTCGCCTTTGAAACGGTAACGGCCCGCACCCAGCGCGGCCTTGGCCAGCTCACGGCAGAAAAGCGCGCCTGGCACATGAAGAAGGCGCTCGATGCAGGCCTGATGAAAATCCTCTCCAAGATGGGGATTGCCGTCATTTCCTCCTATCGGGGCGGGTGCAATTTCGAAGTGCTGGGCCTCTCGCGCGCGGTTGCGTCGGAATATCTGGGCGGCGTGACCAGCCGCATTTCCGGGGTCGGGCTTTCCGGCCTCGAACAGAAGCTGACCGAACTGCATCGCTGGGCGTGGGAGATGGAAGGCGCGGTGCGTCTGCCCGTCGGCGGGTTCTACCGCCAGCGTGCGTCCGGCGAAGTGCACGCGGTGGAGGCACTGAGCGTCACCGCGCTGCAAAAAGCGGTACGCAATGAAGACTATGCCGCCTTTCGCCAGTTTGTGGAGTTGCAGCAGTCCAAGCCGCCTATCCAGCTTCGCGACCTGCTCGACATGCGCCCCCTGGGTCCGTCGATCGATATCTCTGCCTGCGAGAGCGTGAACGAGATTCGCCAGCGCTTCGTGACGCCGGGCATGAGCCTTGGCGCGCTTTCGCCAGAGGCACACGGCGCGCTCAACGTCGCCATGAACCGGATCGGGGCCAAGTCGGTCTCCGGCGAGGGCGGGGAAGACCCGGCGCGTTACAAGCCGCTGCCCAATGGCGACAACATGAATTCCGCCGTGAAGCAGATTGCGTCCGGCCGTTTTGGCGTGACGGCGCAATATCTCAATGAATGCCGCGAGATAGAGATCAAGGTCGCGCAAGGGGCAAAGCCAGGCGAAGGCGGGCAATTGCCCGGCTTCAAGGTGACGCAGTTCATCGCAAAGATGCGCCACGCCATTTCCGGCACGACGCTTATCTCGCCTCCGCCCCATCACGACATCTATTCGATCGAGGATCTCGCCCAGCTCATCTATGACCTCAAACAGATCAATCCCGATGCGCGCGTCTGCGTGAAGCTGGTCAGCGCCGCTGGTGTCGGCGCGGTGGCGGCAGGCGTCGCCAAGGCCCACGCAGATGTGATCCTGATCTCCGGCAATGTCGGGGGAACAGGCGCGAGCCCGCAGACTTCGATCAAGTTTGCCGGCGCGCCG
Source organism: Glycocaulis sp. (assembly GCF_052168375.1). Taxonomy (NCBI): domain Bacteria; kingdom Pseudomonadati; phylum Pseudomonadota; class Alphaproteobacteria; order Maricaulales; family Maricaulaceae; genus Glycocaulis; species Glycocaulis sp. The sequence continues at coordinate 415 of NZ_JBQLZR010000247.1, read as the reverse complement.
CTGGAGCTTGGCCTGTCGGAAGCCCACCAGGTGCTGTCTCTCAACGGGCTTCGCGAGCGGGTGACCCTTCGCGCCGATGGCGGCATCCGAACAGGGCGTGATGTAGTCATCGCCGCGATGCTGGGCGCAGAGGAGTTCGGCATCGGCACGACCAGCCTCGTGGCGCTCGGCTGCCTGATGGTGCGCCAGTGCCATTCCAACACTTGCCCGGTCGGTGTCTGCACGCAGGATGATGAACTCCGTAAGCGCTTTACCGGCCTTGCCGACCATGTCGTCAACCTGATGACCTTCATCGCTCGCGATGCACGCGAAATCCTTGCCCGTCTGGGCGCGAATTCCATCGAAGACGTGATCGGGCGGGCTGACCTGCTCGATCAGGTGAGCCGCGGGGCCGAGCATCTCGATGATCTCGACC
>NZ_JBQLZR010000246.1:0-18863 GCF_052168375.1 Glycocaulis sp. | reverse complement strand
GACCGGTGACGTGTTGCACAAGGCTGCGCAGGCCGTCGTTGACGCCGGCGCCGGCAAGCGCGTCAACGGGGTTCTGATCGAAACCTCGAAGACCAGCATTGCCTACGAGCTTTCCGATATGGTCGAGGCGCTCGAACTGATCATGGAAGAGCTGTCACCACGCCGCTGCGCCCATGTGTCCCATGGCGAGCGCACGCGTCCCTACATGGTGATGGAAAGCACTGCGCGCGCCTTTGCCGTGAAGCTGCAGCCCTTTGCCTGCGAGACCGAGGCCAGAGACTGGCTCCTGCAGCGCTAAAAACCGGTTTGACAGTAGCCTGAACGCAAAAACGGCCCCCGCGGGGGCCGTTTTTCATGCGTCGCCATCCAGTTTCAAGGATGGTGCCCAGGAGAAGACTCGAACTTCCACTTCCTTTCGGAAACCAGCACCTGAAGCTGGCGCGTCTACCAATTCCGCCACCTGGGCCTATTTTCTGGAGGCGTCGGAGGCGCGGTGATAAATGCGGGCGAGGGCGCTGTCAACGCGCCTGTGCGGCGTTGCCAACAGCGCGCAAATTTGGTCTATCCGCTAACGACATTCGACGTGTTCGCGTGGCCATGCCCTCGCGGACATCTTTCACGCTCGCCGGGAGAAGCCACATGCTGCGCGATGAATTGGTCACGGTCTTTGGCGGATCGGGTTTCATCGGACGCTATGCCGTCCGCGCCCTTGTAAAGGCCGGCTACCGGGTACGCGTGGCGACCCGTCTTCCCCACACGGCCGTCGAGCTGAAACCCATCGGCGCGGTCGGCCAGATACAGCTGGTTCAGGCCAATGTCCGTAACCGGGCCTCGGTGGCCCGCGCGGTCGAGGGAGCAAGCGCCGTCATCAACCTGACCGGCATTCTGGCCGAGGGCGGGCGTCAGACCTTCCGCTCGGTTCAGGAGCAGGGTGCGGCCCATATCGCCGCAGCGGCGAAAGAGGCCGGCATTACCCGCATGGTCCACATCTCCGCCATTGGCGCGGACGCGGACAGCCAGTCATCCTACGCGCGTACCAAGGCCGCCGGCGAAAAGGCTGTTCTGGAGGCCGTGCCCACCGCTACCATCCTGCGCCCGTCCATCGTGTTCGGCGCCGAGGACAGCTTCTTCAACCGCTTTGCCCAGATGGCCCTGTACACGCCCGCCCTGCCCCTGATCGGTGGCGGCAAGACGCGCTTCCAGCCGGTCTGGGCCGGTGATGTCGGCGCGGCCATACTCGCAGCGCTGGAGAGCCGTGACGCGCAAGGCAAGACCTATGAGCTGGGAGGACCGGCGACCTACACCTTCAAGGAATTGATGGAGTACATCACGGCCACGATCCGCCGCCCGCGCCTGCTCGCGCCGCTGCCCTGGCTGGGCGCTTACATTGTGGGCTTTGCAGGCGAGGTGGCGGGCGCCCTGCCCTTCGTGCCTGTCATCCTGACACGCGATCAGGTCACCTTGCTCAAATCCGACAATGTTGCCTCTGACGCTCTGCCGGGCCTTGCCGACCTCGGCATCACGCCTGCAACGGTGGAAGCGATCGTTCCGGGCTATCTCTACCGCTTCCGCAAGGGTGGCCAGTTCGCTCCGGCGCAGTAGCGTCTAGATCACGAACACGATTACCGCGATTATCGCGAAGGCGAGCGCAATCCGGTAGATCACGAAGGGCAGGAAGCCGAACCGGTCCACCAGCTTCAGGAGCAGGTGGATCGCCAGAAGGCTCGACACAAACGACAGGCCCATCGCGACAAGACCGTCGAACAGGCTGGCCCCAGGCGCTTCGCCGCGCGCCAGATCAATGCCGGACTGCAGGCCGAAGGCGGCAATCACCGGCAGGCTGGTCAGCATGGCAAAGCGGGCCGCTGCGGAACGCTCGGCGCCCAGCATGCGCGCCGCCGTCATCATCAGGCCGGAACGGCTGGCGCCCGGGATCATCGCGACCGCCTGGGCCAGCCCGATCAGCGCAGCGTCCTTGTAGGTCAGCGTCTCCACTGTCTTCACCCGCGCGCCATACCGGTCGGCGAGCCAGAGCGGCAGGGCGAAGAGCAGGGTCGCGCCGGCAATGACGGCAGGCGAGCGCATCTGTTCGAACAGGCCTGAGAAATAGAGAAGGGCGGCAACGATCATCACCGGGGGCGTGGCAATCACCACCAGCAAAGCGAGGCGTCCGCCCGGTGTCATCCGGCCCGAGAACCACGCAAACACACCCAGGATCACACCGGCAATATCCTTGCGGAAATAGACCAGTACGGCGAGGAGGGAGCCCAGATGCGCCATCACGTCGATAAGCACGCTGTGCGGCTCCACCCCGAAGGCGAGTGGCGCGATGATCAGGTGGGCGGAGGAGGAAACCGGCAGGAATTCTGTCAGGCCCTGCACGATGGCAATCAGGATGAGAAGGGTCAGGCTCATGGTTCAGATCCGCTCCCGCAAGGCACCCGCTAATGCCTGACAGCTATGCACGCCAAGTCTTGCACAGGCGTGAAGACATCAGCGCGGCGCCAGTGCCGCCTTCACCGCGTCAGCAAGCTTTGCCGCCTCATCGGCGCGCGCAGAACCGCGCCGCCACGCCATACCGATCTCCCGGCCTGCAACCGGCGGGTCGAACGGCTTGATGACCAGGCCGAGACCCTCTGCCACCCCGCCATCAACCGCGAGGCGCGGCAGAAGCGTCGCCCCGAGGCCGCTGCGAACCATCTGTACCAGCGTATGCAGGCTTGTTGCAGCAAAGTCCGAGCGCGCTGAATCAGCGCGGCCCTGACCGGGACCGGCTGCACTCTGGCTGACCGAACAGACGCTGAGCGCATGGTCACGCAGGCAATGTCCGTCCTCGAGCAGGAGCAGGGATTCATCGGCCAGGCTGGAAGCGCGCAAAGGTGTGGCATTGGCGAGCTTGTGGTCCGGCGCGCAGGCAAACAGGAACTCGTCCATGGCGATGGAGCGCGTCTCAATGCCGGACGCCTCGTATGGCAGGGCAATGAGGGCCGCATCGAGGCGGCGTTCCTTGAGTGCCTCGACAAGGCGTGGGGTCAGATCCTCGCGCAGGAAAAGCTCAAGCTCGCCATAGGCGTCGCGCAAGGCGGGGAGCACGCGTGGCAGGAGGAAGGGCGCAATGGTCGGGATGACGCCGAGCCGGAACTGTCCGGTCAGCGGTTCACCGGCCGAGCGCGCCGCATGTACCAGATCTTCGGCTTCTGTAAGTATTGTGCGCGCCCGTGCCGCAGCCGCCTCACCTGCCGGTGTCAGGCTGGCCCCGCGCGCGCCCCGCTCCACAAGCGTCGTCCCCAGGCTCAGCTCCAGCTCCTTGATACCGGCCGACAAGGTGGGCTGGGTAACATGGGCCGCTTCGGCCGCACGGCTGAAATTACCGTGCTCTGCCAGAACGATAAGGAATTGCAGCTGCCGCAAGGTGGGGAGATTCGCGCTCATGGCTATCGAGATAAACTATCGCTTTCCAAGAGACAATCGATCAGCCTTCGCAAGAGCAGCATCCGGCTGCGATACCGGAATTGCGCCTGCCTGCGGGATAATCCGGCGGAAGCGGCGGAGCCTCCCGCTAAACCTTTGTTAAAAACCATGACATTCACAGAAACGTCGCAATCGGATTTCCATATCAAAAATCAGCAATTTGATTCCCCTTGACGGATGTCAAGAAGGTCCGTATCCTGATCTTATGGCTGATACGATCCACCATATCGGGCACACCGCCACCGACCGCGACCGGCACGATGCCGGGCGGGCGGGCAGCGCGTGGCGCTGGTTCTCGGCGCGCACCATGCGCCGGGCCTCGCGCTATCGCGACCTGACCTGGCGCCATGTCGGCCGGCACATGATCTTCGCTCTCGCGATCGTCCTGATCTCGCGCATATGGGCAGCCGAGCCGCACGGCCCGCTGCTTCTGATCGTCGGTTCGGTCTGGAGCTTCCTCATGCTGCGCATTGCCTTCATCAAGGGCTTTGACGCGCTGACGCGCCGCCGCCGCAACGCCGGCCAGGCGTAAGTCTGCTACCCGCAACCTGCCGCATAGCCCGATTGACGCTGCCTTCGGGGCGCTTAACCTGTGCGTGACTGACGCCAAAAGGGACGGGCACTCATGGGCTGGTGGTTCAATATCGCATTGTGGAAGCGCGTCCTGGGCGCCCTTGTCCTTGGCATCGCCTTCGGCGCCTTGCTGACCCAGCTGATTGGCAGCGACAACGCTACCCGCATCATCGAGAACTATGTCCATCCGGTCGGCGATCTCTTCATCCGCCTGATCCGCATGCTCATCATCCCGCTCATCCTGACCACGCTGGTGGCCGGGGTGTATGCGCTGGGTGATCCCAAACGGCTCGGCCCGATAGGCGGCAAGACCCTGCTGCTCTATTTCGGCACGACTTTCTTCGCCAACATCATCGGGATCATTTTCGGGCTGCTCTTCCGCCCCGGCGCTGGCGCGGATCTGGGCGGCGCGGATGCGGTGCCCGTCTCCACCGAGGCTGAAAGCCTGTCGAGCCGTCTTCTGGCCATCGTTCCGGACAATCCCGTCGCAGCCCTCGCCGACGGTGATGTGCTTGCCGTGATCTTCTTTGCCGTGCTCATCGGGATCGGCATCCTGCTCGCCGGAAAGGCCGGCAAGCCGGTAGGTGACCTGTTCAACTCCGCCTCCGATGTCGTGCTGAAAGTCACCCACATGGTGATGGAAGTGGCGCCTTTCGGCGTGTTTGCGCTCGTCGCCTACACCACCGTCACGCAAGGCCTTGAAGCCTTTGCCTCCATCGGGCTCCTGGTGCTCACAGTCTATCTGGGCCTCTTCACCCACGCCATACTGGTCTATGGGGGGCTGATCCGCTTCGTGCTGGGCCTGCCGATCCTCAACTTCCTGCGTGGCATTGTCGATGCGCAGGCGGTTGCCTATTCCACGGCCTCGTCCTCGGCGACCCTGCCCGTGACGATCACCAATGTGGTCGACAATCTGGGCGTGAAGCGCTCGGTTGCCGGTTCGGTCCTGCCGCTTGGCGCCACCATCAACATGGACGGCACGGCGCTCTATCTGGGTATCCTTGCCCTCTTCACGGCGCAGGCCTTCGGCTATGACCTGACGCTGACCCACTATTTCATGATCGCCTTCACCGCCGCGATTGCCCCCATCGGCGCGGCGGGCATCCCCAGTGCCGGCCTCTTCCTGCTGGCCATCGTGCTGAGCACGTTCAACGTGCCGCCAGAGCAGATCGCCATCATTGTCGGCTTCATCCTGCCGGTCGACCGGATCATGGACATGGCCCGCACGACGCTGAACGTCACCGGCGATGCCGCGGTGGCGGTCGCTGTGGCCAAGTGGGAGGGAGAGCTGGACGAGGATCGCTTCCATGCGCCCGCCGACCAGCCCTTGCCGCCGCGTCAGGAATCCGCTGACAGCCCCTCCGACGGCTGAACCGGAGCGCAGGCGGTGTCGTATCATCAGGCATGACCTGCTGATTACGGAGCCCCTGCCATGACCTTCCTGCGCATCCTGCTGGCCGCCGGCGGCCTCATATTGCTGGCGAGCATCATCTGGGCCTCACAGGCGGCCAGTATCGGAGCAAGTTTCTCCGCGATGGCGGCAGATCCCTGGGGCATTGTCGCCCTCATCGACCTCTATCTCGGCTTTCTCTTTCTCGGCGTCATCATCTGGATGTTTGAGCGCAACAAGCTGATTGCACTTCTCTTCATCCTGCCGCTGCCTCTGCTGGGCAACGTCTGGGCCGCGGTCTGGATCGTCTGGCGTCTTGCCAGGCTTGCGACGCGCCTGAAGCCCGCCTCCGCCAGTTAACCGCTCCCGTATAGGTTGCATTAATCCGTTTAGCGTATCTCTACATCCTGTAGTTGCTCTTTTGGGCAGTCTGCATGAAAGAGGTGCGCCATGCCGATTATCGACCATGCCGCCTTCACCGGAGCCCTCATCAGGGATGAGCGCGCGGTGTCCGCGGTGGAATTTGCGATCCTTGCCCCGCTGGTGATCCTGCTGCTGGCCGGCACCATCGCCTACGGGCTCCTGTTCTCCACCCATATCAGCCTGCAGCAGCTGGCTGCCGAGGCGGCCCGCTCCTCCATTGCGGGCCTCAGCGCGGCTGAACGCGCCGCCATCGTGGAGGCCCATGTCGCTGACACCTTGCCGCGCTATTTCCTGATCGAGCCGGAGCGTGCCAGCGTCGCCGTCGAGATACCCCGGCCCGGCTATACCGAGATCGTGGTGCGCTATGACGCCAGCGATCATCCGGCCTATGCGTTTCGCGGCCTGTTGCCGCTGCCAGCCGATCAGATCACCTACCGCCAGATCATCCGCGATGGAGGGCTGGCATGATGCGGCGCTTCCTCTCCGACACGGCGGGCGCGGCTGCGCCGCTGATGGCCTGCGCGATTGCCGCCGGCTCTCTGCTGCTGGTCTTTACCCTGACGCAGGTCATGGACCATCTGCACAAGCGTGAGTTGCAGGCGACAGCAGACCTGATCGCCCTGCTGGCGGTACGCGACAGCGATTACTCCATCGAGAGCGCCCGCACGGTCCTGAGCGATCAGGGCTTTGATCCCGAACAGTTCGACATCGTGGTGGAGCCGGGACTTTACGAACCCGATGCCTCCCTCGCGCCTGCCGAGCGCTTCACCTCGCTGCAGGCGCCCTACAATGCCGCCCATGTGGAGTTGCGCTCGGTCCACCAGTCGCGCGTCCGCGTCAATGAGCGGCGCTGGCGGGCGCGGGCCGAGGCCACGGCCGCCCGCCAGGATATGGTCAGCTTTGCCATCGCCTCACGCCTCGTTCGCCTTGAAGGCGGGTATTCGGGCGCAGTCCTGGCGGCGCTGACCGGTTATTCCGGTGCCATCACGGTGATGGATTATCGCTCATTGGCCGATGCGCGCATTTCCGTGCCGGGATTTCTTGATGCGTTGAAGCTGGAAGCCGGGCTTACCGCAGTGAGCTATGACGCCCTGCTCGACAGCAATGTCCGCCTGTCCGAAGCGCTGAACGCAGCCGTGACGGCGATGGGATCAGACGCGCCCGCCCTGCTGGATGTGCTGGCCCGCCAGTCTGCCCACGGCACGCGCACCTTGCGCGTCGGCGACATCCTCAGCCTTGCGCCCGGCATGAATTCCGCGGGCCTTGTCAGCGGGGCGCAGGTCGGCCTCGCCGATCTGGTGATGGCCAGTGCGCTCGCTGCGCAAGGCGGACGCCAGATCGGGGTGGCGGTCAGCGCGCCGCTCGCTTCGGTGACGCTGGGCGTAGGCCAGCCCCCGCAGGAAGCCTCTGTGGTCGGCGCCGGGCTGGAGGGAGCGCAGGCCCATACCCGCCAGCTGGAGCTGGATGTCAGTATCGGCGCCGGGCTTGGCCGGCTCAATGTGGAAATAGAGGACGCTGTTGCAGAGGCCCGCCTCGTCCAGCTGACCTGCAACCCTGACGGCACGGCAGAGGCCCGCTTCGCAGTCATTACCTCGCCCGCGCGCGCCCGGATTGGCGGGGCGCTGGGGCTTCTGGGATCGCTGCTCAGCGTCGATCTGTCCTCCGGGCGGACGGTGGAAGCAGTGCTGACGAGCGAACATGTGGAGAGCGGCCGTCCCGAAGTGATCCGTTCCGGCCTTGGCGCGCAGGTGAATTTGCTGGGGCTGGGCCTGCCGCTATCGGGTGTGCTCAACAGCTCGCTGGGCCTCGTCGATGCGCTTCTGACCGATCTGGGCCTCACGATCGCAGAGTCGGAGCTTTACTTGCGCGAGGTACGCTGCGGCAGGCCGTTTCTGGTAGGATGAGGTTTCACCTCGTCATCCCCGCGCAGGCGGAGATCCAGAGAACGTAAAGCGAGGACATTGTAAGGTGGCTCTGGGTTCCCGCCTGCGCGGGAACGACGAAAGAGAACCGTTCACCCCCCACTCAACTCCCGGTCCCTGCGCGCCGCCAGTTCCACATCGCTGACCGTTTCGGCGACGAACCGGTCGACCGGTGTTTCAAGGCCGAGCCTAGCAATCGCCAGCTCCTGCGCGGTCCACTGATTGCCTGCTGGCAGGTTCGACCCGGTAGCGGCAAACGCGCTGACACGCACCGGAAAGTGCCCGGTCAGGCAGCGATAGGCCTCGAAGCTCCCGTGCACGGCCTCTGGCGTGCGCTCGACCGTTACCGGCACGGCCTCGTAGACAACGCCCAGATCTTCGGTGGCGTTCATCAGCGCATAGTCGCGGGGCGAGAGCAGCGTCGCCCAGGCCGAGACGCTGGCGCCCGGCTCGTCGGCCAGCGTTGCCGGAACCGAGCCATAGGCGGCGATGCGATTGGCCCAGCAGATGACGTGGCCTGGCAGACGCACAGTAATGACCGGGATCACCACATCATCGATATGGCGGGCAAACTTCCTTTGAAGTTGCACCGGCGCGGCGTTGGAGCCGACCGCCACTACAGGGTGATACGCGCCCTCCTCCAGCCTTGACGCACGGGCCGCCCCCACGACATCGCGCAGGGGCAGGACGTGGCGGCCGTCCGCCACCTGCCAGCCGCTTATCGGGCCCTTGGTGGACCGGATATCCAGCGTGCGGCCATCGACGAACAGGAAATCACCCTCCGGCCGCGTGAACGGGTAGGAGAGCGCCCATTGCATTTTGAGATGTAAGGGGTCGATCACGAGGCTTTGCCGCCCCGCTTCGCCTCCACCCAGTCGATCAGCATCTTGCTGACATCAATGCCGGAGAAGCGGCGCAGCTCCTGAATGCCGGTCGGCGAGGTCACGTTGATCTCGGTCAGGTAGTTCCCGATCACGTCAATGCCGACGAAGACGAGCCCGCGGGCCTTCAATTCCGGGCCAATGATCCGGCAGATTTCGCGGTCTCGCGCCGTGAGGTCGGATTTCACCGCCTTGCCGCCGACATGCATGTTGGCGCGCACCTCGCCTTCGGCCGGAACGCGGTTGATCGCGCCCGCAGGCTCGCCATCCACCAGGATCACGCGCTTGTCGCCATTCCTCACGTCGGGAACGAAGGCTTGCGCCATCAGCGGCTCGCGGCTGACTTGTGCGAACAATTCCAGCAGGGAGGCCAGGTTCTCGGCAGACTCACGGATGCGGAACACGCCCGCCCCGCCATTGCCGAACAAGGGCTTCACCACGATGTCGCGCCCGTGCGCCTCGAAGAAGGCGCGGATATCAGCGAGCGAGGAGGAGATGAGCGTCGGCGGCATCAGTCCTTCAAAGCGCGTAACGAACAGCTTTTCAGGGGCGTTCCTGACCTCTGCCGGATCATTGACCACCAGCACACCCGGCTGCAGCGCCTCCAGCATGTGGGTGCTGGTGATATAGGCCATGTCAAAGGGCGGGTCCTGACGCAGGAAGATCACGTCCAGCGTGGAGAGGTCCAGCGTGACCGACGGCTCCAGCACGGCATGTTGCCCTTGAACCCGCTGCATCGCGCTCACCCGGATCGCCCGCGCGCGCACCTTGCCATCCTCCATGGCCATGTCGCGGGGTTCATAGACCCAAATTTCATGGCCGCGCGAGAACGCCTCCAGCGCGATGTCGAAGGTGGAATCCGCATTCACATTGACGGCCCCGATCGGGTCCATCTGGAAGGCAATTTTCAACATGGCGTAGCGCTTTCAGCGTCGAGCAGTTCCAAAGGATATCCGGCAGAACGAAACTGACTAGACCCCTCTAGCAGACCGAAATCGGAACTTTGCACTGGATCAATTCCCCCCCGACTCAGCTTGTGATAAAAGGCTACCATGAGTGATGCACACAAAGATGTCGGCCGAACCGCACAGATCGCTGATTACCTGATTTCGGAGTGTCGAGATCGGGGAGAGCTGCTTACGCCGCTAAAGTTGCAAAAATTACTTTATTATGCCGACGCTTGGTGGCTCGCCCTTCATGACAAAGAACTCATTTCTGAGAAATTTCAGGCTTGGGTTCATGGTCCTGTAGCTACGTCCCAATATCATAGATTTAAGGAATTTCGGTGGAAACCAATAACTTCCGAGATCAAAAAGCCCAACGATTTGACCGAAGCCGAAGCAAGTTTTCTTAACGATATAATTGACGTGTTTGGTTCTGAAACTGCGGTAGCTCTTGAAATAATGACGCATCAAGAAGACCCTTGGCTCGATGCGAGGGGCGAGCTTCCATCGGACGAGCCATGCAACAATTACATTTCGAAAGAGCTAACTAGGGACTTTTACAAATCTCTTGTCGAAGATTAAGAAAACTCCAGTAAGTCATGTCTCAAAAAGCGGCATTCGGCATGCATCGCCGGATGACGCCTATCTAAAATTTTCATTCAAATTATTCGATTGCTCGGATGAAGACGTGTGTCCGCCCATCTTTATGGATGGCTATACGCAAGCGCTAATGGACCGATTAAAAAGCCTATCAGGATGGACGGCGATGGAATTCACTTCCAACCGCAGCGGCGCTATTCGTAGCCATAAAATCGACTGGGAAAAAACATCAAAGCCCGAAGGCTTTGCGGCACTTAATGAGCAATATCAGGCCTACGACCCTTGGCAGTTTTCGTTATCTGCGAACAAGTTTGGCCGAGTTCATGGGATAATTATCGGCGCATGTTTTTATATTATTTGGCTAGATGCCAACCACAAAGTCTATGAATAACCCCCATCCTTGCCCGCCTCTCTCCTGATGCGTAGATGAGGCCCTCACGCCCTAACTCACGCCCCTCGCCACCGGAGAGACTGCCATGGACGGACAGATGAAATCATCCAGCACGCTGGACGCGGTTCTGGCCCGTCAGGAGGCGGATTTCGACGCGGCGCTCGCGCGCTACGAGCAGCTTCTGCGCATCAAGTCGATCTCCACCGATCCGGCCTACAAGGATGAGTGCCTCAAGGCCGCGCAGAGCCTCGCCGATGAACTGAAAGAACTGGGGTTTGACGCGCGCGTCGCGCCCGCCGACGGCCATCCCTTCGTGGTCGCCCATCATGAGGGAGCGAGCGCAGACGCACCCCACGTACTCTTTTACGGCCATTACGATGTTCAGCCCGTCGATCCGCTGGAGCTGTGGGAGGCCGACCCGTTCGAGCCGGAAATCAAGACCAGAGCCGATGGCTCGAAATACATCCGCGCGCGCGGCGCGGCCGATGACAAGGGCCAGCTGCGCACCTTCATCGAGGCCTGCCGCGCCTGGAAGGAAGAGACCGGGTCGCTCCCTTGCAAGGTGACGATCTTCTTCGAGGGCGAGGAGGAAAGCGGCTCCCCCAGCCTCGAGCCGTGGCTGAAAGCCCATGGCGACGAGATCAGGGCCGATTTCGCCCTGGTGTGCGACACAAATATGTGGGACCGCTCCACGCCTGCCATCACCGCGAGCCTTCGCGGCATGACCGCCGGCGAAGTGACCCTTCACGCCGCCAGCCGTGATCTCCATTCCGGGCTCTATGGCGGCGCGGCGCGCAATCCGATCACGCTGCTGACCCAGATACTGGGCAGCCTCCACGACGAGACGGGCCGGGTGACGCTTTCCGGCTTCTATGACGGTGTTGAAGACGCCCCCGAAGCCGTGCTGGAACAGTGGAAGGGGCTGAACTTCTCGGAAAGCCGCTTCCTGGGCGATATTGGCCTCTCCGTGCCTGCAGGCGAACAGGGCCGCATGGTGCTGGAGCAGATCTGGACCCGCCCGACGGCAGAGGTGAACGGCATCTGGGGCGGCTATACCGGCGAAGGCTTCAAGACCGTCATTCCGGCGAAAGCCAGCGCCAAAATCTCCTTCCGGCTTGTGCCGGGGCAGGACCCGGAAAAAGTGTGGAAGGCGTTCGAGGCCCACGTCACCAGCCGCCTGCCCGCAGACTGCCGCGCGGAATTCAAGCGCCGCGATACCGGCGCGCCCGCGTTGGCCGTGGACGTCACGAACCCTGCACTTCAGGCTTGCGTGGAGGCGCTGCGCGACGAGTGGCAGACCGAGCCGGCCCTGATGGGCTGCGGCGGCTCCATTCCCATTGTGGGCGATTTCAAGCGCCATCTGGGCATGGACACGATCCTCGCCGGATTTGGGCTTGAGGACGACAATATCCACAGCCCGAACGAGAAGTACGAGCTGGAAAGCTTCCGCAAGGGCATACGCTCCTGGGCGCGGATACTGGACCGTCTGGCGGGGTAGCCCTCTCTTTCCTTGACTCTTCGCGTTCCCCCGCGTAATGCCTCGCGATCATAAGCAAGCGTAACGACCGCTTGCCTTGCCAGCACACGGAGCCGCAGCCCGCATCGACGGGGCGGAACAACTCCCGGAGGCTGGGAAGGTGCCCTGCCCGGCGAAGGCTCGCCCGGCGGGGTGGTTTTGCGTTTGCGCGGTATGCAGACCAAGGGTTTCAGGCAGCTTATGTTCGACGCGCTAAGCGAAAGACTGTCAGGCGTTTTCGACCGGATCACCGGCCGGGGCGCGCTGTCTGAAAAGGACGTGGACGCGGCGCTGCGTGAAATCCGCGTCGCCCTGCTGGAAGCCGATGTCGCCCTGCCGGCGGTGAAGGATTTCGTCTCGAAGGTCCGCGAGAAGGCGGTTGGCGAGGCGGTCATCCGCTCGGTCGCACCGGGCCAGCAAGTCATCAAGATCGTCCATGACGCGCTGGTGGACCTGCTGGGCGGAGACGGTGAGCCTGAGCGTTTGCAGCTGGAGGGCGAGCCGCCGGTCGCCATCCTGATGGCGGGCCTGCAAGGCTCCGGTAAAACCACGACCACTGCAAAGATCGCCAGGCGCATTGCGGAGCGCGAGAAGAAGAAGGTGCTCGTCGCCTCGCTCGACACGCGCCGCCCGGCGGCAATGGAACAGCTCGCCCAGATGGCGGAAAAGGCCGGCGTGCCGAGCCTTCCCATCGTCAAGGGCCAGACCGCCGTCGAGATCGCCCGGCGCGCCATGAGCTCGGCCCGCCTGCAGGGCTTTGACGTCGTCATCCTCGATACGGCTGGCCGCACGACGCTGGACGAGGAAATGATGGGCGAGGCGGCGAAGATCGCCTCCGAAACCCGTCCGCGCGAGATATTGCTGGTTGCCGATGCGCTGACCGGTCAGGACGCGGTGGAGACCGCCAGGCGCTTCAATGAACGCCTGAAACTGACCGGCCTTGTGCTCACCCGCATGGATGGTGACGGGCGCGGCGGTGCGGCGCTTTCCATGCGCTGGGTCACCGGCCTGCCGATCAAGTTCCTTGGCACGTCTGAAAAGATTGACGGGCTGGATGCCTTCGACGCCAGGCGCCTTGCCGGGCGCATTCTCGGGCGCGGCGACATCGTCTCGCTGGTGGAAAAGGCCGCTGCCGAGATCGACCACGAGAAGGCCGAGGCCCTCGCCAAAAAAATGGCGAAAGGCAAGTTCGACCTCAATGATCTGCGTGACCAGCTGGTCCAGTTGCAGAAAATGGGCGGGCTGGGCGGCATCATGGGCATGCTGCCGGGCATGAACAAGCAGATGAAGGCGCAGGCCGCCGCCAGCGGATTTGATGACAAGGCGCTCAAACGCCAGGAAGCCATCATCCTCTCCATGACGCCGGATGAACGGGCCAAGCCGGACCTTCTGAAAGCCAGCCGGAAGAAGCGTATCGCCGCCGGTGCGGGCGTGGGCGTGCCGGAGGTGAACCGGCTTTTGAAAATGCACATCCAGATGGCCGACATGATGAAGCGCGCCGGCAAGGGCAAGGGCCTTCCCGGAATGCCGGGCGGGCGCATGCCACCCGGAATGGGCGCGGGCATGGGCGGCGCTCTGGGCGGAATGGGCGGTCCGGGCGCGGGGCTTGGCTCTGCTGCCTCCGACCTGCTGAAAGGAAAATCCCCAACGGGATTAAGTGGTTTGCCGGGCCTGCCGGGCGCTGGCGCACCTTTGGGGCCTGATGGCCTGCCGCCCGGCTTCCCGAAGAAGAAATAATCGTTTCAACACTCCAAAAGGACTAAATCCATGGCCGTGAAAATCCGTCTCGCCCGCGCGGGCGCCAAGAAACGCCCCTACTACCGCATCGTCGTGGCTGACAGCCGCGATCCCCGCGATGGCCGCTTCATCGAGCGTATCGGTTCCTACAACCCGATGCTGCCGAAAGACCACGCCGAGCGCGTGACCTTCGACGCCGAGAAAGCCGCCGCCTGGATCAAGAAAGGCGCCAAGCCGACCGACCGCGTCGCGCGCTTCCTGGCCGCCGAAGGCCTCTATGACTGGAAAGCGGGCAACAACCCGAAGAAAGCCGAGCCGGGCCAGGCTGCGAAAGAGCGTGCCGCCGAGCGCGCCGAGAAGGAAGAAGCCCGCAAGGCCGCTGAAGCCGAAGCCAAGGCCGCTCCGGCTGCTGAAGAGGCTCCTGCCGAAGAGCCGGCCGCCGAAGACGCCGCTGCCGAAGCTCCGGCTGAAGAGGCCGCTTCCGAAGAAGAAAAGGCCTAAGAGCTTTTTCTTTTCCTCCCCCGTTTACGGGGGAGGTGCCTTCGAAGAAGGCGGAGGGGGGAACTTTTCGAGTTATCCCCCCTCGGTCCTTCGGACCACTCCCCCCGCAGGCGGGGGGAGAAAAAGGTATGAGGCCGTACAAGACATGACCCCACCCCTCATCGTCATTGCCGCCATAGTGGGCGCCCATGGGGTGAGGGGCGAGGCGAAGCTGCGCGCCTTTGGCGAGGCGGCCAATGTCGCCTCCTACGGCCCGTTCCTCGACAAGAACGGCAAAATCATCCTGACCCCGAAGACTGCGCGCTCGTCAGGCGGCGAGGCGGTGATCGTCTCATTCCGGGAACCCGTCACCCGCGAGCAGATCATGGCGATGAAGGGCACGCTCCTGCATGTGCCCCGCTCTGCCCTGCCGGAAACGGACGAGGACGAATTCTACTATTCAGACCTGATCGGCCTGGCGGCCGAGCAGCTGGACGGCTCTCCGGCCGGCCGGGTCAAGGCCGTGCACGACTTTGGTGCGGGCGAGATTCTGGAACTGACGGGCTCTGACGGCGCACTCTTCATTCCCTTCACGCGCGAGGCGGTGCCGGTGATCGAGATCGCGCAAGGCCTGCTCGTCATCAATCCGCCAGACGCGATCGATGCCGGCGATGAGGGGGTAGAAGAATAGCGGCCTTGCCTTCCCAACCTTGCGCCCCGCCTGTTCGCTAGCCTAGACTTCCTCCAGAAGTTGCAATGAGGCTGCGCGATGATCTTGGCACTGACGAGTGCTCTGGCACTGATGTCCGAACCGGTGGTGTGTGATCTCACACCGCAGGGACCTGCCATTGAGCAACGCGGACCTATCGGCTTCACCGTTGCCTGCCCGGTGGACCATCCGGATGCTGCCACAATTCAGGCTTCGGCAGAGGCATCTATCGCTGCAATGGATCTGCCCTTGTCACGCCCCCAGAGCCGGAGGGCCCAAGCGTTTCATGAAACCGCAGATGTTTTGTTCATGGAGCGCGCTGCCGATGGCATATGGAGGCCGTCGCTTGGCCAAGTCCTTGTGAGGATCGGTTTGCCGATGCCGACCCGAGCGGTGGAAATAGGAGCACGGCATATGATGTGCTCGCTCGCTCTTAGGCCTGAAGCAAACGGCGCTGATCCCTCCCCTGACGTGCGGTGTATCAGCGATCACGATAGCGCCACCGTGGTCCGGTTATTAACCGACTCCATGCGGGTGGCCGCTGAACGATATCGGTTCGCGCCTGTCGGCATCCAATATTGTCTGGATGAACAAGTATCGGGCCAAGCAAGTGTGATCAGCATGCCGGGAGGCCGGCGCGAACCGCCTGCCCCGCCACCCGACCCTTCTGTCCTCCCGAACTTGTGCGAAGCGGGGTAGCGACGCCCCCTTGCCCAGTTGCGCCTGCTGGCGCATACACCCCCTCCCATGACCTTCACCGCCACCGTTCTCACTCTCTATCCGGAGGCCTTTCCCGGCGCGCTTGGCGTGTCGCTGATCGGCACTGCACTCAAAGAGGGCAAATGGGCGCTAGAGACGGTGGACATCCGGTCATTTTCCCGTCATAAGCACGCCTCCGTTGATGACACCCCCGCTGGCGGCGGCCCTGGAATGGTGCTGCGCCCGGATGTGATCGCGGAAGCGGTAGACAGCGTGGAGCGCCGGGGGCGCCCCGTCATCTGCCTCACACCGCGCGGCAAGCCGCTATCCCAGGCCATGGTCCGGGAATGGGCAGGCGGGCCGGGCGTGATTTTGGTATGCGGGCGCTTTGAAGGCTTCGACCAGAGGGTCATCGAGGCGCGCGGCATGGAAGAGGTAAGCGTCGGCGATGCCGTCCTTGCCGGTGGAGAGATACCTGCGCAATACCTCATCGAGGCTTGCGTGCGTCTGATCCCCGGCGTGCTGGGCAAGATGGCCTCGACGACGGAAGAGAGTTTCGAGGGTGATCTCCTCGAATATCCCCAATACACCCGCCCGCGGGTGTGGGAGGGACGGGAGATCCCCGACGTGCTGCTGAGCGGCGACCATGGAAAGGTCGCCAAATGGCGGCGCGAGCAGGCAGAACAGGCAACGAAGGACCGCCGTCCGGATCTCTGGACGAGACATCAGCGGCGGGATGGAGAGACGTGATGAACCTCATTCAGAAGCTCGAGCAGGAAGAAGCCGCGCGCGTTCTTGGCGAGAAAGTGCTTCCGGACTTTTCCGCCGGTGACACGCTGGTCGTCGGTGTGCGCATCCGCGAAGGTGAACGCGAGCGTGTCCAGCGCTTTGAAGGCGTCTGCATCGCGCGCAGCGGCGGCGGGCTCAACGAGAGCTTCACCGTCCGCAAGATCTCGTTCGGCGAAGGTGTCGAGCGCGTGTTCCCGCTCTACTCCCCGCTGGTGGAGAGCATCGAAGTGAAGCGCAAGGGCCATGTCCGCCGCGCCAAGCTCTATTACCTGCGCGACCGCCGCGGCAAGTCGGCCCGTATCGCCGAACGCACCTCGGGCCACGGCATCGAGAGCCGCGACTAATTCTTCCAGCATTACTGGAATGCGAAACGCCCACCGGCAAAGGTGGGCGTTTTTCGTTGTGTCCGGGACTTTGCCGGCCAGGCTCCAAACAGCCCACTTCCCTTTCTCGCGATTAACTCGCAAACTGATCGCTCAACGAAACGCGGGCAACACGCGTTCAGACGATTTCAAGGGGAGACGATTTGATGATCCGAATTTGGAAAGGCGGGCTTGCGGGCCTGACCATGGCGCTCGTTCTTCAGGCCTGCGGACAGCCCGCTGGCGAGACGCGCGACACCTCTCAAGCTGACCGTGAATACCAGAACGTGCTGATGGAAGCGCTGCTGGACGCTGAGCCCGGCAGTGTGATCGAGATACCGGCGGGCGTCTTCGTGATCGAGCGCGGCCTGTCACTTGCCAATGTCGATGGCGTCACCTTGCGTGGGGCCGGCATGGACGAAACCGTGCTCTCCTTCGCCGAACAGCGTGCCGGCGCGGAAGGGCTTCTCGTTACCAGCGCCGACAATTTCACGATTGAAGACCTCGCCATCGAGGACTCCATCGGCGATGCGCTGAAAATCACCGGCTCTGAAAACGTCATCATCCGCCGGGTGCGCACCGAATGGACTCGCGGCGCCTCCACCGATAACGGGGCCTATGGCATCTATCCAGTGCTGACCACGAATGTGCTGATCGAGGATTCGGTCGCCATCGGCGCATCCGATGCCGGCATCTATGTCGGCCAGTCCGACAATATTGTCGTGCGCAATAACCGCGCCGAATACAACGTGGCGGGAATCGAGATCGAGAACTCGATGAATGCCGATGTCTATGGCAACACCGCGACCAACAATACCGGCGGCATCCTCGTCTTCAACATGCCGAACCTGCCCCGCCCCGGCCATGGCACGCGCGTGTTCGACAATGATGTGTTTGCCAACAACACCCGCAATTTTGGCCATGCCGGCACGCCTGTGGCCAACGTGCCTGCCGGCACCGGGATTCTCGTGAACTCCAACGATGATGTGGAGATTTTCAACAATCGCGTGGCGGATAACCGCACTGCCAACGTGATCATTTCCTCGCTGCATTCGGCCGGGTTTTCGGAACTGGGCGTCGAGAGCGATTTTGACCCTTATCCCGAAGGCATCCACATTTACTCCAATACGTTCGAAGGCGGCGGCAACAATCCTGACGGCATGGAACTTCAGGCCCTGCGCATTGCCCTGTTCGGACCGACGGGCCGTATCCCTGACGTGTTGTGGGACGGCTATGTGGATGAGGCCAAGCTCGTGGACGGCGCGCTGCCGGACGATCTGCGCTTGTGTGTTTCCGGGGCCGAAGTGCTCAATGCGGATGGCCCCGGCGGGTATGGCAATCCGCGTCTGGTGACGGCGGAGCACGATTGCAGCCATGCACCGCGCAGCGCAGTAGAACTGCCCTTCTAGGCACACACGATGCGACTGCCCCTCACCATTCTGGCAATCACTGTCCTGCTGGCCGCCTGCGGCAATGAGGCGGGCAATGCGCCCGCCAACGCTCCGGCTGTGGACGTGACGGCGTGGGAAACCGCGCCGGCCTTTCATTCGGCAGGCAATCCCGCGCGGCTGGAGGAGTGGGGCCAGTTCCGCCTAGATGGCGAGCGCCTGATCCTTGCAGAAGGCGTCATGCCCTACGGGCTCAATACCGCGCTCTTCTCCGATTACGCACTGAAACTGCGCACGGTCTGGATTCCCGAAGGCGCCGCGCCCGCGCGCTGGCAGGCAGATGACGTGTTCGACTTTCCTGTCGGCACCGTCATCACCAAGACCTTCTACTATCCGCGTGCAGGCGCTGACTTCGGGGATGTTGCGCTGGAGCTGGACCCGCATGCCCATTTCGACGGCGCGAGCCTTGACCTGTCAGCGGTGCGGATCATCGAAACCCGCGTCCTTGTAAGGCGCGAAGAGGGCTGGGCCGCGATTCCCTATGTCTGGAATGACGACCAGCGCTCGACCCGCCTGGCGCGCACAGGC
>NZ_JBQLZR010000245.1:0-17847 GCF_052168375.1 Glycocaulis sp. | reverse complement strand
CACAGGAAGACGGAGCCGCAACCGGAACCGTCGCGGCGCCAGCGGTCAATCGCCAGCGCACGCGCCGCCTGCGCATGGTCACTACATGGCCAGCTAACTTCCCCGGCCTTGGCACGGCAGCTGACACTACGGCCCGCCTGATCGGCGAGATGTCCGGCGGGGAACTGGAAGTACAGGTCTATGGCGCGGGCGAGATCGTCGGCGCGTTCGAGGTCTTCGATGCCGTCTCCAACGGTGTCGCCGACATGTATCACGGCGCCGAGTATTACTGGCAGGGCCGCTCCCCGGCCTACAATTTCTTCTGTGCCGTCCCGATGGGCATGACAGCCATGGAAATCATGGCCTGGGTCGAGTTTGGCGGCGGGCAGGAGCTTTGGGACGAGTTGTCGGCCCAGTTCAACATCAAGGCGTTCCAGGCCGGCAATTCTGGCCACCAGATGGGCGGATGGTTCAAGCGCGAGATCAACACGCTGGAAGACTTCCGCGGTCTTCGCGTGCGTATGCCGGGCCTTGGCGGTGATGTGATCCGCGCGCTGGGCGGCGCGGCCGTCGCTCTCTCTGGCGGGGAAATCTACCAAGCGCTGCAGTCGGGCGCGATCGACGCCACCGAATGGGTCGGCCCCTGGAACGACCTTGCATTCGGTTTCTACCGCGAAGCGCCCTTCTATTACGGTCCGGGTTTCCACGAGCCCGGATCCTCGCTGGCGCTCGGCATCAATCTGGGCGTCTGGGAAAGCCTTTCTGCCGAACACCGGTCCATCGTCAAATCTGCCGCTCACGCAGCCAACAATCTCTCGCTTGCCGAGTTCACCCACCATAACGGGATCGCGCTGCAGACCCTCATCGAGGAACACGGCGTTCAGCTGCGCTCCTTCTCCGATGAAATCTGGCGGGAGCTCGGCCGGGTCAGCGAAGAAGTCGTGGCCAACGCTGCGAATGCAGATGCCATCTCGCGCCGCGTCTACAACAGCTATGTCCAGTCCCGCCGCCGGTCGCGCGAATGGGCCAACGTGTCCGAGACGCCCTACCTGCAAAAACGTGAAATCGTGCTGGGCGGCTAACCGATGCGCGCGGGCGACTGGCTGCTGCTTCTGGTGATCGCGGGGACACTCGGTGTCGTCGCACTCGATCAGCTTACCGGCGGCAGTGTGGAGGCCTGGACGGCAACCAATCTTTCGCCCTTGGGGGCCGAGACCGCACGCATTCTCGGCTATATCGGGTACGGTCTTGCACCGATTGTCGCCCTGCCCTTGCTGGGAGCGCTCTGGACATTCTTTGCTGACCTGCCCCGCCTTGCGGTGACCGTCCTCAGCCGTATTGCGGCCCTGATCGATGCCATCAACACCGCTATTGGCGATGCCGCGCGCTGGTTCGCGCTTGGCCTTGTGCTCGTGACCAGCCTGATCGTGATCCAGCGTTATGTTTTCGGCATTTCGATCACAAAGCTGCAGGAATCCGTGATCTACCTGCACGCCCTGCTCTTCCTGCTGTCGAGCGCTGTGACGCTGATCGCTGGCGGCCATGTGCGCGTCGACATCATCTATTCTCGCCTGTCGGAGCGGGCAAAGGCATGGACCGATATCGCGGGCGTGTATCTCGCCCTCCTGCCGATGTGCTGGCTGATACTCGACACGTCGCGTTCCTATGTCGGCGGCGCCTGGCGCATCATGGAGCGGTCACGCGAAAGCGACGGGCTGCCTCTGGTCTTCCTGCTGAAGACAGCTATCCCGGTCTTTGCGGTGATGATGATCGCGCAAGGTGTGTCCATGGCCGCCAAGGCCGTTCTGACGGTCAATGACAAACGGCAGAAAGAGCTGAAAAGCCTGCGCCCCGGAACGGAGGCGCAATAGATGGATTTCCTGCTTCTGGCACTGCCCTTCCTGATGTTTGCGACCGCCGTCGCAGCGCTCCTGCGCGGATTTCCGGTGGCGTTCACGCTGGCAGGCGTCGCGATCATCTTCGCTCTGGCCGGGCTTGCACTGGGCGCCTTCGATCCGCTCCACCTGAGAGCCTTCCCCCAGCGCATCTACGGCAACATCATGGAGATGGACAAATCCATCCTCGTGGCGGTGCCGCTCTTTGTCTTCATGGGCGTGATGCTGGAAAAATCCCGCGTTGCGGAGGAATTGCTTGAGGCGATGGGCGCCCTGTTCGGTTCCTTGCGCGGCGGGCTCGGCATCTCGGTCATCGTCGTCGGCGCTCTGCTGGCCGCATCGACCGGCATTGTCGGTGCGACCGTCGTCACGATGGGCCTGCTTTCGCTGCCCACCATGCTGCGGCGCGGGTATGACCCGTCGCTCGCCAGCGGATCGATTGCCGCATCGGGCACGCTGGGCCAGATCATTCCGCCCTCCATCGTGCTCATTCTGCTGGGTGACCAGCTGGGCTCCGCCTATGCCCGCGCGCAGCGCGAGCAGGGTATTTTCGCGCCCGACATCGTGACGGTCGGCGATCTGTTTGCAGGTGCCCTCATCCCCGGCCTGATGCTGGTAGGCGCCTATATTGTCTACGAGATCGTCATCGCCGTGACCCTTCCCGCCGCGGCGCCAGCCATTCCGCGTGAAGAACTGGGCGCGACCAGCACTTTCCAGATCATCCGCGCACTCGTTCCGCCTCTGGCGCTTATCATCGCAGTGCTGGGCTCGATCCTCTCCGGCCTGGCCACACCCACGGAGGCCGCCGGTGTCGGCGCGCTCGGCGCAACACTGCTGGCGGGTTTCCGCAATGCCGGCGCCTCAGCCAACCCTTCAGCGGGACGCCTTCTGGTAGCGGCCGGCGCGCTGGGATTGCTCACGCTGATCGCCAGCGCCATGGTTCTGGACCTGCGCACCGGCGCTGCGGGCGCTGTGCTTACGTTTTCCTACATCCTTGCCGCGATCGCCGCAGCGGGCACGCTCTGGGCGCTTGTGCGCCTGTGGCGGACTGGTGTGCTGGACGATGTGATGACCCAGACGGCGCGCATCTCCGCCATGGTGTTCGTCATCCTCATCGGCGCGTCCCTCTTTGCGCTGGTCTTCCGGGAGCTTGGCGGGGATGGCAGCGTGCGCACCATGCTCGAAGCCGTGCCGGGTGGTGTCTTTGGCGCGGTGCTGGTGGTGATGCTCATCATGTTCGTGCTGGGCTTCTTCCTCGACTTCATTGAGATCATCTTCGTGGTCGTGCCGATCGTGGCTCCGATCCTGTTCCTGATGGGCGTGGATCCGATCTGGCTGGGCGTGCTGATGGCACTCAACCTGCAGACCAGCTTCCTTACCCCGCCCTTCGGCTTTGCCCTGTTCTATTTGCGCGGTGTTGCGCCGCCCGAACTGCCGACATCGGCGATCTATCGCGGCGCGATCCCCTTCGTAATTATCCAGTTGCTGGCAATCGGCGTTGTGGCGGCCATGCCGTGGCTCGCAACTGCGCTGCCGGAAATGCTCTATGGTTAGGCCCGACCTGCCCCACAAACCTGACATGCCCACACCCGCCGAACGCGCTGCGCTCCAACGCGGGGTGATTGTCGTCATGGCTATCGCCATAACGGCGCTGCTTCTGTGGATGGTGAAGGATTATCTCGGCGCCGTGTTCATAGCTGCCGTGCTGGCCCTCATGCTGACGCCTGTGCAGGACTGGCAGACACGCGCGACCGGCAATCGTCCACGCGTATCAGCCGGACTCCTGATCCTGTCGGTCATTGCCATCGGCCTCATTCCGCTGACCATCCTCATCGTGATTGTCGTACGAGAGGCGCTGCAGGTAGGCGAAGCACTTACACCCTTCGTGCAGGAACAGGTGACGGCCTGGCGCGATGCAGGCGGAGGCGTGCCGCAATGGGTGCCCTGGCGTGAGGAAGTCGTGCGCTATCAGGGTGAAATCGCCGGCCAGATTGGCAGCTTCGCTTCCACCGCAGGCCGCGTCTTCATCAATGCCATGACGTCAGCTGCGGGATCGACCCTGGTCGTCTTTCTGAACGGCATCGTCTTTCTCTACGCGCTCTATTTCTTCCTCGTGTACGGGCGCGACATGACAGCCACCACCTTGCGCCTTCTGCCGCTGCGCCCGCGCGACCGCATCCTGCTGGCCGGGCGCGCGGTTTCGACCATACGCGCGACCATCAAGGGCACGCTGGTGATCGGCCTTGTTCAGGGCACGGTAACTGGCCTCGCGCTTGCCCTCGCCGGAGTGCCGGGCGCACCCTTCTGGGGCGCTCTGGCCGGACTGCTCTCGGTCATTCCCGGTATCGGCACACCGCTGGTCTGGGGGCCGGCTGCGGCCTGGCTGATCGTGCAGGACCAGATGATTGCCGGGATCGTGCTTGGCGTTTTCGGCTTCGTGGTCATCATGAATATCGACAATTTCCTGCGCCCGCGCCTCGTCGGCAAGGACGCCAAGATGAGCGATCTGATGGTGCTGATCTCGACACTGGGCGGACTGACCCTTTTCGGTGCCATTGGCATTGTGCTGGGGCCGATGATCGCAGCGCTCTTCAGCGCAGTCTGGCACGTCTATGCGAGGGCTTACGCGCCGCTTCTGGCGGCCCGCTAGACGCTCGGCACCGCCCCGGCACGCGGTGTCGGACGCACCCCGCCCGCAAAGCGCTCCAGCGCGGCAATGCGCTTTTCCATCGGCGGGTGGGTGGCGAAAATCCCGGAAACACCGCTCGCTTTCACGTGCAGGAACATCTGGCGGACTTCTGCAGGCGCCCTCTCGACATCCGGGTTGCCAGAGACCTTCAGGAGCGCAGAGATCATCGCATCGGGATTCTTGGTCAGTTCGACGGCACCCGCATCAGCCATGTACTCGCGCTTGCGTGACAGGGTGAAACGGATCACGACCGCCAGCAGCCAGGCAAACGCCGCCAGCGCCAGACCGACAAAGATGAACACGCCCGCATTGCCCCCCGAACCGCGCCGGCTGCCCCCGGCCCTCACCAGCGAGGCCCGGAACAGCCCACGGACCAGCAATTCCACCGTAAAGGAAATGATGCCGACAAAGATGATGGAGATGACCAGAAGGCGGACATCGCGATTGATGATGTGGGTCAGCTCGTGGGCGAGCACGGCCTCCATCTCGTCCCGGTCCAGCGCCTCCATGAGGCCGCGTGTCACCGTTACGCTAGCCTGCTTTTCGGTCAGCCCCGAGGCATAGGCGTTGAGGCCGGAGCTTTCGATCACGCGCAAGGCCGGCATGGTCAGGCCGCGCGAGATACAAAGGTTTTCCAGCAAGTTATAGAGCTCCGGCTCCTGCTCGCGCGTAACTTTTCGTGCGCCGGTTGCCGCATCAATGATCGCCTGATGGGAGAACCAGGCGATCGCAAACCAGATCGCCACGCCGAGTAATGCCCAAGGCGTCACAAGCGGCATCATCTCCAGCGCTTCGCCCGAGCTGCGCGCCAGATCGCCCTGTTCATCCACCATGAAGGCGATGAACAGGGTCGTGAAGCCGAAGATCAGCCCCAGTATCAGGAACGGAAAGCCTGCCAGCAGCAGGATGGATTTGAGATTATTATTCCAGATGTGGGAGCGGAGGCCGGTCGCTGCGAGCATGACAGGCCTCCGCCCGTGTAACGGCCTAGAACTTCACCGCAGGCGCAGCGCGCTCAGATACTGCAATCTCGAAGAATTCGCGCCCCTTGAACCCGAACGGGCCTGCCAGCACCACGGCCGGGAATTGCTCTATGGCCGTGTTGTATTCGGAGACCGCATTGTTGAAGAAGCGGCGTGCGGCAGCGATCTTGTTCTCGAGGTCAGCAAGCTCGTTCTGCAGCGACAGGAAGTTCTGGTTTGCCTTCAGGTCCGGATAGGCCTCCGACAGCGCGAAAAGCTGGCGCAGCGCGCCGGTCAGCATGTTTTCAGCCGCGGCAAGGTCTTTCAGGCCGGTTGCGTCAATTGCCTGCTGGCGCGCCTTGATGACGTTCTCCAGCGTTTCCTTTTCGTGGCTGGCATAGCCCTTCACGGTCTCGACCAGGTTCGGCACCAGGTCATAGCGCTGCTTCATCTGGACATCGATATCGCCCCACGCCTGATTGGTCGTCTGACGCAGTGCGACGAGGCGGTTGTAGATGAGGATGATGGCCAGGCCGATAACGGCAAGGATGATGAGGAGGACGGTCAGTTCCATGGAAATATCCTTCCCGTGAGGAGGTGCAGGGCGTTCGCCCGATGATTAAACCCAAGTGGCCGTACCGCCAAGCCTTTCAGAGCGATCTGACAGGGATTGTCCGTCAGACCTGACCGCGCGGCGCAAACCGTCCCGAACGCGAAAAGCCTTTCGGCGCCAGCCGGCCTGCCTGCGCGCGCTTTCCAAGGTAGAGCTTCCAGTCCTCCACCGGATGACGGCGCCCTGCCCCGTCGGTCCAGCTGAGGCCGTCCTCGGCCGCGAAAACCGTGACATCGCTCACCTCGCCGCCCTTCCCGCCCAGCAGGCGCACGCCCTTGCCGCGCGCCATTTCGGGGATTTCGTCGAGCGGGAAGACCAGGAGCTTGCGGTTTTCCCCGATCACGGCGGCGGTATCGCCCTTCGCTTCGGTCACGACGATGACCTCAGCCCCGTCGACGAGATTGACGAGCTGGCGGCCTGCCCGCTTGATCGCCGGTAATTCGGATTCCGCCACAAGGAAGCCGTGACCCGAACTCGATGCGATAAGCAGCTTGCGCGACGGATCGTGTTTTACCAGCAATAGCGGTGCAGAGCTTTCATCCAGATCAATCTGGAGGCGCACAGGCTCACCAAAGCCGCGCCCGCCGGGGAGCTTTGACGCATCCAGTGTGAAGACCCGCCCGTCCGTCGCAAACAGCAACAGCTTGTCGGTTGTCTCGCAGCGTACCGCAAAGGCCGTCTCGTCTCCGTCCTTGTGTTTCAGGCCGGAGAGGTCATCGAGATGACCCTTCATGGCGCGTATCCAGCCCTTTTCAGACAACACGACTGTTACCGGCTCACGCACCACGAGGGCTTCCTCGACCCGGTCGGCAAGATCGTCGGCAGGGGCATCGGCAAAATGGGTGCGGCGGCGGCCGAGGGCAGTGCGGGGTCCGAAACTCTCGCGCACAGCAGCGATCTCGCCGTCCACCTTTTCCCATTGCAGCGTGTCGCTGGCGAGAAGCGCTTGCAACTCCGAGCGTTCACCCGCCAGCCGATCCGACTCCGCGCGCAGTTCGATCTCTTCCAGCTTGCGCAAGCTCCGCAGACGCATGTTGAGAATGGCTTCGGCCTGCCGCTCGGAGAGTTTGAACTCCGCCATCAGATCAGGCTTGGGCTCGTCACTCTCGCGGATGATGGCGATCACCCGGTCGAGATTGAGGAAGCAGATGATGTAGCCAGCCAGCACTTCCAGCCGGTCCTCGACGGCGGCAAGGCGCTTGGCGGCCCGGCGCACGACCACCTCGCGGCGGTGATCGAGCCAGATCTGGAGAACTTCCCTAAGGCTCATCACGCGCGGCGCGCCCTTGGGGTCGAGCACGTTCATGTTCAGCGGGAAGCGCACTTCCAGGTCGGTGGCGCGGAAGAGCGATTCCATCAGGACTGCCGGGTCCACGGTCCGGGCGCGCGGCTCCAGTACGAGGCGGACATCCTCTGCGCTTTCATCCATGACATCGGCCAGCAGCGGCAGCTTTTTGGCATCCATCAGAGCGGCAATACGCTCCACCAGGCGCGCCTTCTGGACGAGATAGGGAATCTCCGTGACGACGATGCGCCAGGTGCCGCGCCCCTGGTCTTCGACTTCCCATTTCGCCCGCAGACGGAAGCCGCCACGGCCCGTCTCGTAGGCTTCAAGGATCGAGGCGGCCGGCTCAACGCACGTGCCACCAGTCGGGAAGTCCGGCCCTTTGACAAACTTCGCCAGCGCGCGGACATCAGCGTCCGGTCTGGCTATCAGATGGCGCGCGGCATCGCAGATTTCAGCCGCATTGTGGGGCGGAATGCTGGTCGCCATGCCGACCGCGATGCCCGTCGCACCATTGGCCAGAAGGTTCGGGAAGGCGCCGGGCAGGACGACCGGCTCTTCCTCCGACCCGTCATAGGTCTTGCGGAAATCGACCGTGTCCTCGTCCATGTCGGCAAGGAGCAGACGGGCCGCCTCTGTGAGGCGCGCCTCGGTGTAGCGCATGGCGGCTGCGCTATCGCCGTCCACATTGCCGAAATTGCCCTGCCCCTCGATGAGCGGGTAGCGGGCAGCAAAATCCTGCGCCAGACGCACCAGCGCGTCATAGACGGACTGATCGCCGTGCGGGTGATACTTGCCGATCACGTCGCCGACCACACGGGCCGACTTCTTGAAGGCGGCGTCCGGGTCCAGCTTGAGCAGGCGCATGGCATGCAGAAGCCGCCGGTGCACAGGCTTGAGCCCGTCGCGCGCATCGGGCAACGCACGCTGCGTGATCGTGGAAAGCGCATAGGCAAGATAGCGCGAGGACAGGGCATCCTCGAAGCGCTCGGGGAAAATCCGTCCTGCCTCGCCCACCGGTTCGTGTCCCATTAAACGCCTCGTGATGTGATTCTTCTTGGGGCCAGTATAGGGCGTGCAGGCTAAAGTCTGCCTGCCGATTCCAGCCGCTCGATCATGCGTGCGCGCGCTTCCGGCAGAACCCGGTCAGCCGGCCACAAGACCCGTCGCTCGATGAAATGGGCGGTCAGCTTCAGACCCGCCGCAATATCGCCGGGCTCGACC
Organism: Glycocaulis sp.; assembly: GCF_052168375.1. Taxonomy (NCBI): domain Bacteria; kingdom Pseudomonadati; phylum Pseudomonadota; class Alphaproteobacteria; order Maricaulales; family Maricaulaceae; genus Glycocaulis; species Glycocaulis sp. The sequence goes on along the minus strand of NZ_JBQLZR010000245.1, from coordinate 9,200 downwards.
ACCCCGGACCCCGCCATGAAGCCCGGCAGGGCCAGAAGCCGGTCAGCGTATTCGGCGCCCGCTTCGGCGCAGACCGCCCGGCCTGTCCGGGGGCTGACATAGACAAGATTGTCGGTGCGCCCGGTAGCGGCGCATTTCTTCAAGTCCATGCCATAGCCGAGATCGGCCAGAAGGCCGGCCTCCCAGCGAATGTAGAGCGCTGGCCAGATATCGAGATCGCTCAAGGACGAGACCAGAACCTCGAAAGCGCCATGGACGGCCGGATGTGCTTCGCGCTCCGGCAGGGCCAGAACGGCCATCGCGCAGGCCGCATTGAGGCCCGACAAAGCCAGCGGGTCATCCATCAGCGCCCCGGCATCCAGAGAGACCGGCTCCAGTGCAAAATTGCCCAGATGCTCGTCCAGGCGCGCTCGCCAGACCGCGCTGACGGCATTACCCGGCTGCAGTATCGGACGCATCGCCTTTGACCGCCCGCCGCGCACAAGCCCCGGATGGCGGCCATGATCAGGGGTCAGCAATTCCACAATGGCGCTGGTCTCGCCATAATTGCGAACCGCTATGATACGCCCGGTATCAGCCCATTCCATGGCCGGCCGCCTTTCCTCCCCCGTTTACGGGGGAGGTGTCGAGCGCGAGCGAGGCGGAGGGGGGAGAGACAATTCCCCCCCTCGCCGCTTCGCGGCACTCCCCCCGCAGGCGGGGGGAGAAACCTGCTTGCGCCTTACCAAGGCTCACGCATCAAACTCCAGGCCCAGAGCCGAATAGCGCGCGCGCTCCTCGCTCCAGCCCGGACGCACCTTCACATGGAGGAAGAGGTGCACGTCGCGCTCAAGATCGGCAGCGAGTTCCTTGCGCGCGAGCTCACCGATCACTTTGAGCGTCTGGCCGCCCTTGCCGATAATCATCGGCTTGTGGCCCTCGCGCTCCACGTAAATGGTCTGCTCGATGCGCACCGAGCCATCCTTACGGTCCTGCCAGCTATCGGTCTCGACGGTCAGCCCGTAAGGCAGTTCGTCATGGACGCGCAGGAAGAGCTTTTCGCGGGTAATTTCGGCAGCCAGCAGCCGCATGGGCAGATCGGCGATCTGGTCTTCGTCATAGAAGAAGGCGCCTTCCGGCATCAGGGAAACGAGGCGTGCGCCAAGGTCTTTCACGCCGCTGCCATTGCTCGCCGAGATCATGAAGACCTCGCTGTAAGCACCTGTTTCATGGAGGCTTTGTGCGAGCGCCAAAAGCTCGTCCCGTTTGATCAGATCAATCTTGTTGAGCGCCAGAATGGCCGTTCGGCCTGCGGTCTTGAGGCCGTCAATGACGCGGCGCGTGTCTTCGTCGGCGCGGCCATCCTGCCCGCCCGTCCTGCCCTTCAGAACGCGCGACGCTGCGGCTGCATCGACAACGTGCACGATGGCGTCGGCTTCGTCCGCTCCAGCCCAGGCCGCCGCTACCATCGCCCGGTCAAGGCGCCGGCGCGGCGCGAACACGCCGGGCGTATCGACGAGAACTACCTGCGTGCGGCCTTCCATCATCACGCCGCGTATCTGAAAGCGGGTGGTCTGGACCTTATGGGTGACTATCGACACCTTCTGACCGATCAGTGCATTCACAAGGCTGGACTTGCCGGCATTGGGCGCGCCCATCACGGCAACGAAGCCGGCGCGGGTGGTCTCGTTACTGCTCATGGGCGTGTTCCTGTTTCAGCATTGCGTCAGCGGCGGCGCGCTGCGCGGCCTGTTTGGTATTGCCCTCGCCGACTGCCGGCGAAAGCCCGTCAATGCGCACCTCGACGGTGAAGTGGGGACGATGGTCAGGCCCTTTGCGCGATAGCGTTTCATAGACCGGAGCCGTCAGCCGCTTGCGCGCCGCCCATTCCTGCAGCGGCGATTTGGCATCCTTTGCGCGCCGGGTCAGCTGGTCCAGCTCACCCTCCCAGGCCTGATTGAAAAATACGCGTGCAGCCTCAAGTCCGCCATCAAGATAGATGGCACCGATCAGCGCTTCACAGGCATCGCCCAGAATGGATTCCTTGTCGCGCCCGCCCAGCCGCTCCTCGCCCGGTGACAGCAGGAGCGCATCGCCAAGACGGATCGCGCGGGCCACACGCGCGCAGGCTCCCTTGTTGACCAGCGCATTGAGCCGGTGGGCAAGCCCGCCTTCGCTCAGACCCTCGAACATGGAAAAAAGCCGCTCCGCCACGAGCAGGCCCAGCACCCGGTCGCCCAGAAACTCCATCCGCTCATTGGAATCGGTCTTGCGGCGGCCATCTCCATGGCTGGAATGCGTCAGCGCGATTTCAAGCAAGCCTTCATCGCTAAAGCGATAGCCTATGGTTTCCTGCAGGCGGGAGATGCGGTTGGTCATGCGCCCTGCCCCGTCCGTGGAATGGCTTCCAGGATGGCGAAGGCCTGCGCCCAGGGATAATCGTCGGTCAAGGTGAGGTGGACGGTGAAGTCCATGCCGTCCGGCGTCAGCGCGCGAGCGCGCTCCAGCGCCTTTCCCGCAAGTTTCATCGTGGGCTTGCCGCCCTTCAGGTTGATGACTTCCAGATCGCGCCAGATCACACCGCGATATATCCCGGTGCCGAGTGCCTTGGCCGTTGCCTCCTTGGCGGCGAAGCGCTTGGCATAGGTCTCCACCTCACGCATCCGGCTTTCGGCTTTTGCCCGTTCTCCGGCACTGAAGACACGGGTCTTGAACCGGTCGCCAAAGCGGTCAATCGAGCGTTCAATGCGGCGAATGTCGATGATGTCGGTGCCGATACCGAGGATCACGCCGCCCGCTCCGCCCGCGCTTCATCCATAAGGGCGCGCATGCGCCGGACAGCCGTCTCCAGCCCGGTGAAGATGGCCTCCCCGATCAGGAAATGGCCGATATTGAGCTCGGCAAGCTCCGGTATCGCCGCCACAGGCTTCACATTGTCGAAGGTCAGGCCGTGACCGGCATGGGGCTCGATACCGCGCCGCGCAGCCTCGCTGGCGGCCAGTCGCAGGCGTTCCAGCTCTTTCGCGACCCCGTCCTCGTCACCGTCGAGCCATAGCTCGGCATAGCGCCCCGTATGCAGTTCGACGACCGGCGCGCCCAGCACCTCGGCGACAGCGATCTGGACCGGGTCCGGCTCGATGAAGAGCGAAACGCGGCAGCCCGCCTCTTTCAGCCGGCGCACTATCGGCGCAATCGTGTTGTGTAGCCCTGCGACATCCAGCCCGCCCTCGGTCGTGCGCTCCTCGCGCTTTTCCGGAACGAGGCAGGCGGCATGCGGCCTGAAGCGCTCCGCGATCCGGGTCATCTCCTCGGTTGCCGCCATTTCGAGATTGATCGGCAGGGGCGTCGCAGCGCGCACGGCTTCAAGGTCACCGTCGCGGATATGGCGGCGGTCTTCACGCAGATGAATGGTGATGCCGTCTGCGCCTGCCATCTTTGCAATCGCCGCAGCGCGCACAGGATCGGGATGGGCCCCGCCACGCGCATTGCGAATGGTTGCTACGTGATCAATGTTGAGGCCGAGGCGCAGCATGGGTGTCAGGCCTCCAGACCACGGCTGCCCGGCTTTATGGCCGGAATGCGCTCAAGTTCAGGGGGCAGCTGGTCTTCGGCATAGGCCGGGAATGCCACAGTCGCGAGCGCGATCAGGGGCACGCCCACATCTGCGCGGCCACCGGAGCGGTCAACGAGGCAGGCTTCTGCCACGACCTTCGCGCCGGACTTGCCAATCGCCGTGATGCACTCACGCGATGAAAGCCCTGTCGTCACGATGTCTTCCACCACCAGAACGCGGTCTGCTGCCGTCAGCTGAAAACCGCGCCGCAGGCGGAACTCGCCATCCTCCCGCTCGACGAACAGGAAAGGCAGGTCTAGCTGGCGCGCGGTTTCATAGCCTGGAATGATCCCGCCGAGTGCCGGCGAGACGATCGCCGTAATCGGCTCCTTAACCTGCTCGCGAATGGCTTCGGCCAGCGCCTTGCAGAGCTTTTCGGTGCGGGCAGGTTCGCGGAAAACCAGCGCCTTTTGCAGGAACACCGGGCTGCGCAGGCCAGAGGACAGGATGAAATGTCCTTCAAGAAGCGCACCTGCCTCGCGAAACTCGTCCAGCACCTCGTCAGCGGTCATCATGTCCGGTCTCCGTTCAGCCTGTTTGCGCGCTACTCGTAGCGAGCGCGTTCGGCGGTGACTACCCGGTCGCAGGTCTTCAGTGCAGCCACGATATTGGAGAGGTGGCGCGCGTCCACCACCTCGATGTCGAAGGCCATGTCGAAGAAATCGCGTGAGCGCGACAAGGTCTTGATGTTGGTGATATTGCCGCGCGCCTCGCCGACCGCCCCGGCAATCTCGGCCAGCACGCCCGGTTCGTTGCGCACCGTGGCCAGCACCCGGCCGACGGAAACCGCATTGGCGCGGGCTTCCGGCGTCCATTTCAGGTCGATCCAGTTATCACCCGATGCCGGATCGTCCTCTTCGAGTTCCGCCAGCCGCTCGCAATCAATGACATGGACTTCCACGCCGGCTCCCTCGCGCATGATGCCGACAATCCGGTCCCCCGGCAGAGGCGAGCAGCATGAGGCGAAGTGCAGGGAGACGCCCGGCGTCAGCCCGCCGCCATGAACATAAAGCGCGCCTTTTTCATCATCGATGAGTTCGCGCTCGCTGGGATCATTCGGGTTCTTTTCGCGCTGGCCGGGGAAGACGGCATCGAAAAGCTGGGTTGAGGTGACCTGACCGCGCCCAAGCGCCTGGTAGAGCTGCTCTGCGGTCTTCAGGTCAAGCCGCGTCAGCGCATCGCCCAGCATGCTTTCCTTGAAGGCCTTGCCCTCCCGCTGGAAGGCGTGCTCGGCAATGACCTTGCCCAGCCGCTCGAACTCCTGCAGCTGCGTCTCGCGGATCAGCTTGCGAATGGCGGCCTTGGCGCGGCCGGTGACCACCAGATCTTCCCAGCCCGCCGGCGGCTGGCGCACCCCGCCCTTGATAATCTCGACCGTATCGCCATTGCGCAGGCGGGTGCGTAGCGGCCGTTCACGGCCATTGATGCGTACACCGACCGCGCCTGCCCCAAGCTCGGTATGGACCGCATAGGCGAAGTCCAGCGGCGTCGCGCCCTGAGGCAGGGCAATGAGCTCGCCCTTGGGCGTGAAGGCGTAGACCTGGTCGGTGAGCATCTCCAACTTGGCATGCTCGAGGAACTCGTCCGGATCGCCGCCCTGCTCGAGGATCTCGACGAAGGCGCGAAGGCGGCTGAGCGGGTCGCCACCTGCCTCCCGCGCGGACTTGGGATCATAACCGTAGCGCCCGGCCTTGTAGCGCCAGTGCGCGGCAACCCCGGTTTCAGCCACAGCCTCCATCGCCTCGGTGCGGATCTGCAGCTCCATGCGCACATTGTGCGGGCCGACGATGGTGGTGTGCAGCGAGCGGTAATTGTTTGGCTTGGGCGTGGAAATGTAGTCGTGAAAGCGCTCCGGCACCGAGCGCCAGTTCTGATGGATGACGCCGAGCGTGCGATAGCACTCGTCAGCCGTGTTCACGATCACGCGGAAGGCATAGATGTCGGCGATGTCGTCGAAGGATGTGCCTTTGCGCTCCAGCTTGCGCCAGATCGAGTAGGGCCGCTTCTCGCGCCCGAAGACGCGGCAGTCTATTCCGGCCTCATCCAGGCGCTGGGACAGGAGCGAGGACATGGCTGCAATCGCGGAGGCACGCGTCGTACGCAGCGCCGCCAGCCTGCGGGTAATGGACTCATAGGCATCCGGGTTGATGTTGCGGAAGGCCAGGTCTTCCAGCTCGACGCAGATCCGGTTCACGCCAATACGCCGGGCCAGAGGCGCATAGATTTCCAGCGTCTCGCGCGCAATGCGCTCGCGCTTTTCCGGCTTCGGCATGAAATGCAGCGTGCGCATGTTGTGCAGGCGGTCGCACAGCTTCACCAGCAGCACGCGGACATCATCAGTGATCGCCAGCACCAACTTCTGGAAGTTTTCAGCCTGGCGGGTGCGCTTGTTGATCAGCTCCATCTGGCTGAGCTTGGTCTCACCGTCGACCAGACGTGCAACATCTTCACCAAATAATTGTGTTATTTCTTCTAGGGTTGCATCCGTATCTTCAACTGTATCGTGAAGCAGTCCGGTGCACACCGTCGCAACATCGAGATGTAGATCGGCCAGCAGCATGGCCACAGCAACCGTGTGCCCGTAATAGGGCTCCCCGGAATGGCGGGTCTGGGATGCGTGCTTCTCGCGGGAATATTCGTAGGCCCGGCGGATGAGGTCGTCATCCGCGTTCGGGTGATATGCCTTTACGCGCGCAATGAGGTCATCAGCGCTTGGGATGGCTCCCGGCGCTTCGGCGGTAGCGCTGAGCGCGGCCCCGCCCAATGCCTACAGACGGCCGTCTGCCGGCCCGTCCCGATCGCTTTGCAGGGCGCGCAGCATGGCCGCCTCGTCCATTTCCGGAGCCGGAAGGGCGCGCGGGGCCTCGCCGGTTTCCTGACGGGCATCCTCTTCGTCCTCGTCGGCGGGAATGACCCGCTCCAGACCCGTCACCAGGCTTTCGGACAGAGCCTCGAGGTCCAGCTTCTCGTCTGCAATCTCGCGCAGGGCCACGACCGGGTTCTTGTCATTGTCACGGTCGATCTGAAGTTGCGAGCCAGCCGCGATATTGCGGGCACGGTGCGCAGACAGAAGGACGAGCCGGAACCGGTTCGGGACTTTTTCGATGCAATCTTCAACAGTAACGCGAGCCATGAGCGGGGACGCTCCCAAAATGCAAACAGGGGGTCGGGGGTAATAGCGAAACTTCCTGATACCTTAGTGTGCCGCCAGCATCAAGTGCGGCGCTGCGCTGCACAACGCATTATCTCACGCCTCGAACGGGCCAACCCGACGCGTCGCGGCAATTTCATCGCGGGGTAGCCGGGCGATCAGCGCCTCAATTCCTTCCCCGGACACCGGATGGATCCAGCGCGGCGCAATTTCACGCAAAGGCAAAAGAACGAACGCTCGAATATGTGCGCGCGGATGCGGCAGCACCGGACCGGGCGGGCCGGCGTGGACCTCTCCGGCAAAATCAATAAGGTCGAGATCGAGCGTACGCGGTGCATTGAGCGCGCTTCGCACCCGCCCCAGGCCTGCTTCGATGTCGTGCAAACATGCAAGCAGTTCGCCTGGATCGAGCTGGGTCTCGATCTCCGCCACACTGTTCAAATAGGCCGGGTCTGACGGGTCGGGCCAGGCAGGTGAATGCCACAACGACGCACGCCTGCTGATCACCACACCGCGCGCTTCAAGGGCCTTGCAGGCCTGCGCCAACACCCCACGTGACGGAGTGTCGCCCAGGGCTTGGTTTGAACCGAAAGCGATGTAGATACTCATGCGACGACCTGATTTTATTCCGCCATTAGCCCCTGATGAGGAGCCCCATGACATTTTATCCCAATGAACGTATCGGCCTATTTATCGACGGCGCAAACCTCTATTCGGCAGCCCGCGCCCTCGATTTCGACATTGATTACCGCAAGTTGCTCGAAGAGTTCCGCAAGCGCGGACGGCTCGTGCGCGCCAACTACTACACCGCGCTGCTCGAAAACGACGACTACACCCCGATCCGGCCGCTCGTCGACTGGCTCGATTATAACGGCTTCCGCATCGTCACGAAGGCGGCGCGCGAATACACCGACGAAAATGGCCGCCGCCGCATCAAGGGCGACATGGATGTCGAGATCGCCGTCGACGTGCTTGAGGCGTCCGCCTATCTCGATCACATCATCCTGTTCTCCGGCGATGGCGATTTCCGCAAGGTGGTCGATGCGGTGCAGCGCCGGGGCGTTCGCGTCTCGGTGGTTTCCACGCTGAAATCCCAGCCGCCCATGATTGCCGACGATCTGCGCCGCCAGGCCGACAATTTCATCGAATTGTCGGAGCTCGCCCGTCTGGTTGGACGGGAACGCCGGGCCCGCGATGACTATTCCGCGCCTGCCGGTGACGACGATAATGACGCATAGCGTACCGGCTGAACCGCCCGCCGATTGCCCGCTCTGCCCTCGCCTCGTCGCCTATCGCCATGAAAACGCGCGCCAGGAACCGGACTGGTTCAACGGTGCGGTAGCATCTTTTGGTGACGCGGACGCGCGGCTGCTGATCGTCGGCCTCGCGCCGGGCCGGACAGGGGCAAACCGGACCGCACGCCCCTTCACGGGCGACTGGGCTGGCGACCTGCTCTACGCGACGCTGGAGCGTTATGGCTTCTCGAAGGGGACCTACAAGGCCGATCCGGGCGACGGCCTGACCTTGCACGATGCGATGATAACCAATGCCGTGCGGTGCGCGCCGCCGCAGAACAAGCCGGTCGGCGCCGAAATGGCCAATTGCCGCCCGTTTCTGGCCGCGCGCATCGCGGCCCTGCCACGCCTGAAAGTGATTATCGCGCTCGGGCGCATCGCCCACGAGAACACGCTTCGCGCACTGGGTAAGCGTCCGTCTGCCTACACCTTCGCGCATGGCGCAACCCACACTATCGAAGCCACTGATGGCCCGCTCGCGCTGATCAACAGCTATCACTGCTCGCGCTACAACACGAATACCGGTCGCCTCACCGAAGCGATGTTCCATGACGTGTTCGAGGCGGCAAAGGCGCTGCTTCGCGAATAGCCCGCCTGCTCCCTGAATCCGATTGACGCCACTGGCACCCGGTCTAGCCTCCAATGCCATGCTGCCAGCACGGCAGAATCGGACAGTCGGGGTGGGTCATGTTCAAATGGATATTCGGGATTCTGGGCGGCTTCATTGCGCTTATCCTCCTGTCAATCGGCCTTGTAGTGGGCTTGCCCTGGTTGCCAGTCCTGGCGGACCAGGCCGGGGCAGACCGCTACCGCGACTGGCTTGAACAAAACCGGGTCGAGCTCGACATCGCCGCACCGGACATGAACCTCGCCCTGTCAGAGGAACATCTCGAAGCCCGCTACATCCTGCTGGGCGAGATGCATGGCTTTGCCTTCCCGCAGGAGCTGGACGCCGCCCTGATCACGTATTTGCAGAATGCAGGCCCGGCCCGCTGGTATCTCGCCGAAATTACGCCGCGCGAGGCGATTGCGGTAAACCTCTACATTTCCAGCGGCGACGACGCGCCGGTGAGAGCCGTGTTCGATCGCTTCGCAGAGATGGGGCTTCAGTGGGCCAATCAGGAATTCTTCGCGAAGCTGACCACGCTGAGGACCCTGAACA
>NZ_JBQLZR010000244.1:0-14489 GCF_052168375.1 Glycocaulis sp. | reverse complement strand
TCAAGCAGGGCGCGGGCAAGGCGCAAGGGCGTGGCTGGCGCCAGGCCCGATCCGATAAAGGGTGATGCAGCAATATGGGCGTAGGAAAGGCCTGCCTCTCCGGCGGCCAGAAGCGCGCCCATGCGCCGTGCGATGTCAAGGCGGGTAAAGATCACCCGCGCGGCTCCGATAGAGGTGAAAAGGGCGGCGGAATCCTCCGCGTCGGCGGGTATCTGGCCGGCCTCCATCACCACCACGATTTCTGCATCGGCGGTTGCCGCCAGATAGGTCAGGCTTTCCAGTGCATCGAGGTCGAACGGGTTCACCCCGCCGGTATCGATGAAGACCGGACGCCCGCCCGCGCCGTCCAGAACCAGGTCCAGCTCGCGCGCACCCGGTGCCGGTTCGAAATCTAGGTGCAGCGCCTTGGCATAGGTCTGCATCTGGGCGGCGGCTCCGGCGCGCTGGTCTGCGGACACCAGCAGAGGGTTGATCCCTTGTGCCACGGCCCGCGCGGCAAGGCGCGCCATGACGGATGACTTTCCGGCACCTGGTGCTCCGGCAAAAAGGATGGGGCGCGACGGGTCTGGCTCGACCGGGTGAACGGCGTAGCGCGCGTCCAGCGCACGGGCGAGCGTTGCGGTCGGCTCGCCATCTTCCAGGCTGATGGCTGCGTCCATGATCGCCTCGGCGGCGCTGTCAGGCACTTGATGCCAGGCGAGCGCGCGGGCGATGCGCGTCAGGCCGTCAGCGCTGTCTCCGCGTCCGCGTGCCCGCTCGGCATCACGCCTGCGGCTCGCGGTCTGCGGCGTGTCGGTGGCGGGCTGGACAGCGCCTTCCTCGGCGGCAGCGCGCACGCTCACCGCGCCGTCATCCTGCTGCTGGGTGGCGATGATGATCGCGTCCGGGCCCAGCTCGCGGCGCACCTGTGCCATGGCTTCGCTCATCGAAGCGGCGGTGAAGGTGCGCAGGCGCATGGCTCATGCCCTCCCTAGATTGCGCCGACGGTTTTCAGCCGGGCGCTGGGGTGGATTTCATTCTGGCTCATGACAACGGTGGACGGGCGGAATCGCTCGGTCAGCGAGCGCACATAGGGCCGGATAGCCGGGCTCGTCAGCAGGACCGGAACATCGCCGGAAGCGCCGGCCCGGTCGAAGGCATCGCGCACGGCGGCCACGAAATCGCGCAGGCGCGTCGGGGCAAGGGCGAGCTGGCGGCGATCGCCGTCGCCGATCATCGCCTCGGCAAAAGCCTGTTCCCATTGAGGCGAGAGGCTCAGCACGGGCAGGGCGCCATCGGGGCCGCGATTGGCAAAGCAGAGCTGGCGGGCAAGGCGCGTGCGCACATGTTCGGTGATGGCATCCAGGTTTTGCGTGGCGCCGGAGGCCTCGGCTATGCCTTCGATGATCCCGGCAAGGTCCCGGATGGAGACACGCTCTTTCAGCAGGTTCTGCAGGACGCGCTGAATGCCCGCACGAGTGATCTGGCCGGGTGTGATGTCGTCGACGAGCTTCTTGTGTTCCTTGGAGAGGCCGTCGAGCAGTTTTTCGACCTCCGAGTAGGAGAGCAGGTCGGCCAGGTGCTCGCGCAGCAGCTCAGTCAGGTGCGTGACCAGCACGGCAGCCGGGTCGACAATCGTATAGCCACGGAACGTGGCTTCCTCGCGCGCGCCTTCCTCTACCCAGGTGGCAGGCAGGCCGAAGGCAGGCTCCTTCACATGGGTGCCGGGCATGGTGACCTGCTGGCCGGCCGGGTCCATCACCAGGAGGTGGCGCATTTTCAGCTGGCCGGAGCCCGCCTCCATCTCCTTGATGCGGATGACATAGTCTTCCGCCGTGAGTTGCAGATTGTCGATAATGCGCACGCTCGGCAGGATGAAGCCGGTATCCTGCGCCAGATTGCGGCGCAGCGCCTTGATCTGGTCGGTCAGGCGGCGTCCCTCGACATCATTGATCAGGGGCAGGAGCGCGTAGCCCAGTTCGATCTTCAGCTCGTCGATGTGCAGGGATTCCTCGATGGGCGCTTCGGCGGGCTGGCGCGCCGCCGCTGCTTCGGTTTCGAGACTGGCTGCGGTGCGCTCGGCGGTCTCCACCTTCCGCCGGTTCATGATGAAGGCGACGCCGCCCGCAGCCGCCGCAAGCACCGCAAACGGAATCAGCGGCATGCCCGGCAAGAGGCCGATGGCGATGGCAGATGCGGCCACCATCGACATGGAGGTCGGGTTGGCGGCGAGCTGGCCGAACACGGCCTTGTCCGCTTCGCCTTCAACCCCTGCCTTGGATACAAGAAGACCGGCGGCGAGCGAGACGATCAGGGCAGGGATCTGGGAGACCAGACCGTCACCAATGGTCAGGGTGGAATAGGTCGAGGCGGCATCACCGAACGCCATGCCGGATTGTGCCACGCCGATAATCATGCCCCCGATCAGATTGATCGAGGTAATCAGGATGCCGGCCACTGCGTCGCCGCGTACGAATTTCGAGGCACCGTCCATGGCGCCGAAGAAGTTGGACTTGTCTTCCAGCTCCTGGCGACGTGCGCGTGCCTCGTCCTCGGTGATAAGACCGGCGGAGAGGTCGGCATCAATGGCCATCTGCTTGCCGGGCATGGCATCCAGCGTGAAGCGCGCGGCCACTTCCGCGATACGGCCCGAACCCTTGGTGATGACGATGAAGTTCACGATCACCAGGATGATGAAAACAATGATCCCGATGACGAAATTGCCCTGCATCACGAAGGCGCCAAACGCCTGGATGATGTCACCGGCGGCCGCAGTGCCCTGATGGCCTTCCGACAGGATCAGGCGCGTGGAGGCGACGTTCAGGCCGAGCCTCAACATGGTCGCGATCAAGAGGATGGCTGGAAAGGCGGTGAACTCCAGCGGAGTGCGGATGAACAGCGCCGTCATCAGGATCAGCACGGAAAAGCAGATCGAGACCGCCAGCGAAATGTCCAGCAATGCCCGCGGCATCGGCAGGATCAGCATGACGAGGATTGCCAGCACGCCGATGGCCATGGCGACATCGCCGCGCGCCAGCCTCTGGCCGATCTTGCGCCAGTCGAGGCCTGCAGATGCTGCGCTGTTTGCAGGTGTGTCAGCCACGGGACTTTCTGTCCTTTTTCCATTCCTGTCTCCCCCCGCTTGCGGGGAGAGTGGCCCGAAGGGCCAAGGGAGGCGATTTGAAACTCCCCCCTTCCGTCAGTCGCGCTGACACCTCCCTCGCAAGCGGGGGAGGAGATCAACTTTCGCCTTATGCCGCCCCGGCGCGGTTCTCGCCCGGTGCAGGCACCGAAATGCCCTGATCGGTGTAGAGCTTCAGCTTGTTGCGCAGGGTGCGGATCGAGATGCCGAGAATGTTCGCGGCATGGGTGCGGTTGCCGAGGCAATGGTCGAGCGTGTCGAGGATCAGGTCCTGTTCCACTTCTGCAACCGTGCGTCCGACCATGTGATGGGCCGCATCGGCAGCCTCTGCCGCCTGACGGGCGACACCGCCTCCGCTCTGGAAGGCTGACCCGTCGGGCGCGCGGATGGCATCAGGTCCGATCTCGGTCCCTGAGGCCAGCAGCACCGCGCGGTGCATCGCGTTTTCCAGCTCACGCACATTGCCCGCCCAGTTGCGCGTGGTGATCTGCAGCTTGGCAGCCTCATTGAGCGGGCGAGCCGGCAGGCCATTGGCGGCGGCGTATTTCTTCAAGAAGTGATCAGCCAGCGCCAGTGCGTCCTCGGGACGGTCGCGCAAGGGCGGGATGGCAAGGTTCACCACGTTGAGGCGGAAGAGCAGGTCTTCGCGGAAATCGCCATCACGCACGGCCTTTTGCAGGTCGCGGTTGGAGGTGGCGATGACGCGGATATTCACCTTTACCGGGGCCGTGCCGCCGACGCGGTCGATCTCGCGTTCCTGCAGCGCGCGCAGGAGCTTGGCCTGCAGGCGGGTATCCATCTCGGAAATCTCGTCGAGCAGCAGCGTGCCGCCATCGGCTTCCTCGAACTTGCCGACCCGGCGGGCCACGGCGCCAGTGAAGGCGCCTTTCTCGTGGCCGAAGAGTTCCGATTCCAGCAGGTTTTCAGGGATGGCCGCACAGTTGACCGAGACGAAGGGTTTCGCCGCCCGCTTCGACTTGCGGTGCAGATAGCGCGCCATGACTTCCTTGCCGACGCCGCTTTCCCCGGTGATGAGCACCGAGGCGTCCGACGGGGCGATGCGGTTGGCAAGCTCGACCACCGACAGCATGGAGCCGTCGCGGGCGATCATCGGACGCTCGTCATCGCTGACGGCTTCCAGCACGGCAGCCATCAGCTCGGCGTCGGCGGGCAGGGGAATGAATTCCTTCGCGCCTGCGCGAATGGCGCCGGCAGCGGCATCGGGGCGCGCATTCACGCCGCAGGCGACGACCGGAACCGTGATGCGCTCGGCGGCATTGGCCGCAATGAAGGCGCCGATATCGAGGTTCACATCGACCATGACCAGATCGGCCCCGCGCCCGGAGCGCAGATAGGCGGTGGCCTGTGCAGGCGTGTCGACCTGCGCAACCTTCGCGCCGCGATCCATCGCCATTTTCGTGGCGGTGCCCGATTGTCCTCCGAGCGAGCCGACAATGAGTACACGCATGGCTCAGGGCCTCCTTGTGAATTGCATTCGGACAGTGCGCGTCATGCTGCGTCTCCGTCCTTGATGATTTCGGTCATGGTCACGCCCAGGCGGTCATCGACCACGACGACCTCGCCGCGCGCGACAAGGCGGTTGTTGACGTAAATGTCGATCGCCTCGCCGACCTTGCGGTCCAGCTCCAGTACCGAGCCGGAGGTGAGCTTCAGAAGCGAGTTCACATCGATATGGGTCTTGCCCAGCACGGCCGAGATATTGACCGGCACGTCATAGACCGGCGCCAGATCGACCGCGGTGCGGATCGCCTCGTCAATCAGGGACTGGGAGGGCAATTGTGCTGCGCCATCATCACCGTGCGTGGCTGCGCCCTGTCCGGAGTTCAGGTCGGGCAGGTCCAGATCGGTTGAATCAGCCATGATTGCGTTCCTTCAGAGGCTCGGCTTCGGCAGGTATCGTATCGGAGGTGCGCGCTTCGGCGGGGGTGGCGAGCCAGCGCTCGACCAGCTCGACAATGCGTGCCTCGATGTCGGAAGCGGTGCGTTCCACAGACCCGGATCGCCACTCGAGGACACAATCACCGACAGAAATCTCGTCATCGGCGCGCACGATGACCGCGCCTTCAAGGCCCAGTCTTTCAGCTTCCGCGTAGAGGCGCTCGGCGATGGGATCTGCGAGCGCAGGCGTTACCCGTACCGCGATGCGCGGCTCGGCGCGCAGATCGTCCATGATCGAGCGGGCACATTCCAGAATGGTTTCCTCGCCATGGGCGGCAAGGGCGGCGCCCGCGATCTGGCGGGCGGCAGCGACGGCCAGGCGCGCCGCATCCGCGCGCATCGCTTCGGATTCGGCATCCATGCGGGCCAGAATGGCCTGTATGCGCCCGGTCAGGGCTTTCAGGGCTTCGGCGGTCGCCCGCGCAGCCTCGGCGCTCTCGGTCTTCAGGGCCTTGCTGGCGGCTGCCTCGGCGCGCTCTTCGGCCTCCGACAGGGTGAGCATGCGCTTCACCCGCTCGCCATCGCGCAGAACGGTGCCGTCTGCGGCGAAGACGCGGTCAAAGGCAAAGGGTGTGTGGCGCGTGGTCACAATCGTCATCCTAGTAGATCAGCTCGTCATCACCGCCGCCTTCGGCGATGAGGATTTCACCCTTGGCGGCGAGGTCCTTGGCGGTGTTGACCATGGCCTGCTGGGCCTGATCGACATCCTTCAGGCGTACCGGGCCCATGGTCTGCATGTCCTCGCGCAGGATCTTGGCTGCACGTTCGGACATGTTGGAGAAGAAGAGGTCGCGCAGCGTGTCGGACGCGCCTTTGAGCGCCAGGCCCAGCTGGTCTTTGTTAACCGCGCGCAGCAAGGTCTGGATGCCTTGCGGGTCCAGCTTGCCGAGGTCTTCGAAGACGAACATGAGCGAGCGGATCTTCTCGGCGCTGTCGCGGCTACGTTCTTCCAGTGCGGCGAGGAAACGGTTCTCGGTCTGGCGGTCGAAATTGTTGAAGATGTCAGCCATCATCTCGTGGCTGTCCTGCTTGGACGTGCGCGCCAGATTGCTCATGAACTCGTTACGCAAGGTCAGCTCGATCTTGTCGAGAATCTCGCGCTGGACCGGCTCCATGCGCAGCATGCGCTGGACGACCTCGAGGGCGAAGTCCTCTGGCAGGGCCGACAGCACCCGGGCCGCGTGATCGGACTTCACCTTGGAGAGCACGACCGCAACTGTTTGCGGGTATTCGTTCTTGAGATAGTTGGCCAAAACCATCTCGTTCACATTGCCGAGCTTGTCCCACATCGTGCGGCCGGCCGGACCGCGCAATTCCTCCATGATGGCTTCCACCCGGTCTTCGGGCAGGAAGCTCATGAGGAGGCGATGGGTGCGTTCGACCGAGCCGGAGATCGAACCTGTAGCCGACATGGAGCCGACAAAGTCGACGATCAGCTTCTCCACCGCCTGGGAGGAGACATTGCCGAGCGAGGCCATGGCCTGGGAGACGATGCGGATTTCCTCCTCGTCCATCATCTCCCACAGAGCGGCCTGCTCCTCGCCCAGCGCCATGAGAATGACGGCGGCCTTTTCCGGACCTTCGAGGGCGGACGGATCGTCGATCAGCTTGCGTTTGGGGACAGCAGCAACCATCACCTAGCTCTCATGCATCCAGGTGCGCAGTATCGCCATTGACTCGTCGGGATGACGTTCCACCAGCGAGGACACCTTCTTCACGGAAGACTTCTTCACCTGGCCGTCGATGTGCGCGATGTCGATTGTCTCGTCGCCATCACCGGAATCGGGCAGGGCGAGCTGGCCATCACTTGAGTGACCGATGGCGGCCTGGCGGGCCTGCATGGGCAGGGCCTGCGTGCCGCCGCCGGCACCTGCGGCGGCGAGGGCTGGCGCCGGGCCGCTGATGGCGCCCTTGATCAGGGGACGGGCCACCAGGAACACGATCAGCAGCGCCGTAATGAACAGGACCGCAATCTCGGCAATGCGCAAGATGTCTGCGGGGTTGAGCGAGAAGCCGGACGGAGCCGGCGTGCCGACATCGAGGTCAGGGCGGGAGAAGCGGAGCTGTGCCACCTCGATGACGTCGCCGCGGCTTTCATCGAGACCGGCAGCGACGGCGGCCAGCTGGCGGATGCGCGCGATTTCCTCTTCGCTGCGCGGCGTGAAGACCAGGCTTCCATCCTCGGCGCGCGACATCACCTCATCGACAACGACAGAGACAGAGAGCCGCTCAATGGCGCCTGCCTCGACAATGCGGGTGGTGGTGGTGGAGGAATTGAGGAAGTTCTCCACGCGCACATTGCGGCCCGTTTCGGCCATGGCGGCGTTCTCGGCTTCGGCGGCGCCGGCATCCTCGGGCAGGTTCTCGCTGACGGAAACCGCGCCGCGATTGCCGCCCGCCGGTTCACGGGTGAATTCCTCGGTGGCCTCGCGGCCTGCGCGCACCTGACCCTCCGGGTCATAGGTCTGGCTGCTTTCGGTCAGGCTTTCGCGGCTGAGATTGGCGGTCACGACGACGCGGGCCGCGCCCGCGCCCACAACGCCTTCAACGACATCGCGTACGCGGTCGCGCAGTTCGGATTCCAGGCCGGAACGGCGCCCTTCAAGCGCGGCGCTGGTGACAGAGCCATCTTCCGACGGGCTTGCCAGCAGGCGTCCGCGATCGTCGGCGATGGTGATGCGCCCGGCGGCGAGGCCCGGCACGGCGGTGGCGACAAGATCGCGCACGGTGGCGATCTGTTCGGGCGTGATATTGCCGCGAAGGGTCAGGATGACCGACGCAGACGGGTCCTGCACCTGCTGGGAGAACAGGCGGCGTTCGGGCAGCACAAGATGGACGCGCGAGGCGGTTACGACACCGATCGTGTTGATGGTGCGGGCCAGCTCGCCCTCGAGGGCGCGCTTGGCGTTGATGTTCTGCACAAAGCTCGTCGTGCCGAGCGCGTCGGTCTCGTCGAAAATCTCGTAGCCGACAGAGCCGAAGCCCAGCGCGCCGCCTTGTGCGACGCGCAGGCGGGCCTCATCGACCTGCTGGCGGTCGACAAAGACGGCGGTGCCGCCCTCGCGCAGGGAATAGGTGATATTGGCCTGGCTGAGCCGTTCGGTGACGGCGGCCGCGTCCTGCGGTTCAAGGCCTGAATAGAGCAGCGCCTCACGCGATCCGTTCATGCTCATCGTGAACATGACGAGCGCGGCGGCTGCACCAATGGTCAGGCCGAAAATGGCCGTCAGGCGGCCGACACCAAATTTTGCAAGCTGTTCGAATAACGCGTTCACGGTCGGAAAAGCCTTGCCCCTCTGGCCAGCGCGGGCGATGCGCCGGCTGGTAGGCAAGTTTTTCCCACTGACCGTGTAAACGACTACTTAACGTAGCTTACCAAAACCCAGCCCCGCCTGTGGAAAGGCAATGCCCGCCCGCGACTTTTCGCGGAACCGGCCCCGCGGATGCGGGGGAGGACACGAGATCTAGTGCCGGTAGTCCTGGATGCGCGTGGTGCGAAGCCCGGCAAGGCCATGGCGTTCGATGGCGCGTTGCCAGCCGAGGAATTCCTCGACCGTCAGGCGATAGCGCTCGCAGGCATCATCAAGGCTGATCAGGCCGCCGCGCACCGCAGCCACGACTTCGGCCTTGCGGCGGATAACCCAGCGCTTGGTGTTGGCTGCTGGCAGGTCAGCCACGGTGAGCGGGCTACCGTCCGGCCCGATCACGTAGTTTTCTTTTTTGATACGACGTTCCATCCAACCCGGTCCTTCCACCTAACAGGCGCTCTTGATGGCGCTCTTGATGGGACCGTTATAGCGATGACGTTTTAACGTCGGCCTAAACGTATTGGTAAATCTTTTACAAATCAGCAATTTAGAAATGATTCATCCCGGACGGGCTTTTTCCCGGTCCTCCCCCACATCCGTGGGGCCGGTTCGGGCAAAAGTGCCCGGCGCGCGTGATCTTTAGCTGCGCAGCCCATCCGGGCTGCGATGTTCCGCGCACGAGCGCGGACGGCCCTTGGCCTTGCGGGCGGCCAGAGGCCGCCCGAAATGCGCGGATGCGCCGAGCACTAATGAAACAAGCGCCCCCGCGGAGCCGGTGCGCCGTCAGGCGCACTCGGCGTGAGCGAGAATTAGATCTACCGCTTCATTTGGATGGCTTCGGCCATCATCTCGTCGGCGGTTGTAATGATCCGGGAGGATGCCGAATAGGCCCGCTGGGTGATGATCAGGTTGGAAAACTCGGTCGCTATGTCGACATTCGAGTTCTCCAGAGCCTTCGGCGCGATACGGCCCGATGCGCCTGCGCCGGGAATGTTCAGCGTGAAGGCGCCGGATTCCGGCGTGACGAAGAAAGCCGAGCCGCCGGCGGTGGCCAGGCCGTTCGGGTTGGCAACGGTCGCGACCGGAACCTGATAGATCTGACGGACAACACCGTTGGTGAAGCGTGCCGACACAAAGCCCTGGGAGTCGACATCGACGCTGGAGAAGGCACCGAAGATGGCGCCGTTCACGCGGGTCGAGTTCAGGGTTGAGGGGCTGTCATACTGGGTGATGCCGCCCGGCGTGCCAGCCGCGCCCAGATCGAGCTGGATGCTCTGGGCACCAATGCCGGTTGCGCTCGCCCACTGGAAGTCGTTGGCGCCGAGCGCGGCGGCGTTGTCCGAACCCAGGAAGTTCAGTGTCGAGGGCAAGGTGGTGTTGGCCACATCGATCTGGCCGTCCGTGTTGAAGGCAAGGACGCCGGTCGCGATCTGGCCGGAGTTGAGACCGGCGCCGGTCGTGATGTCGGCGGCCGGATCGATATGCAGCTCGGCATGCCATTCATTGGCATTGGTGGATTTGAGCAGGGACAGGGTGACAGAGCGCACACCGCCCTGGCTGTCATAGATCTGGATGGTGCGCTGGAAGTCTGGCGTCACGTTGCCGGACGCCATGTTGGTCGCGGGCGCAGTGGCATCATAAGTGGCGGCCGCAGCGGACACTTCCTGGCTTGCCTGCAGGTTCGCGTTGATGCGCACCGACGAGGTTGCCTCGGCGGCACCGCCGATATTGGAGAGGTTGATCGCCTCGAGCTGGTCAAGGTTGGACGGGTTGGCGTTGACCGTGCCGTCGGCCTGCACCGGCCAGCCATAGAGATACATGCCGGCAGCGTTGCGCAGGAAGCCGGAGGAGTCCGTCTCGAAATTGCCCGAGCGGGTGAACAGGACCGGATCGAACCCGGTGGCATTCTGGGAGTTGGGGCGCACCACGAAGAAGCCGTTGCCGTCGATTGCCAGCGAGGTGGAGGAGCTGGCCGGGTTCAGAAGGCCGCTCGTCGAGACATCCAGCTTGGAGAGGGTCGAGGTGCCGCCAGCGGCGTAGCGGACATCGCCCGCGCCGGAGGTCAGCGAGTAGTTTGGGAAGAAGTTCGTGTTCACGCGCTTGTAGCCGACCGTGTTCACGTTCGCGATATTGTCGGAAATCCCCGCCAGGGCCGAAGAGTTGGAGATGAGGCCGGATGCGCCGGCCGCCAGGGCTGAATTGAGGCTCATTGTCTTTGCTCCTGTTTCTTTTCTTTATCCGGAACGATGCAAGGTGTGGGGATCAGCGGCGTCATGCCGCCAGACCCGGTTCGGTTTCGTCGTCGTCTGAAGCGTCGCCGCCATCGGCAGGGTCGGTGGGTGCAGGTTCGGCGACCGGCGCGTCGGGCAGTTCGCGCAGGCGGATGATGCGAGAGGCCGGCACCAGCATGCCGCCAACTTCCACAATCGCCTGGCCATCTGTCAGCTCGACACCCGTCACCCGCCCGCCAACGCTGACGGGCGTGTCGGAAATGCGTTCGCCAGCGGAGTCGAAGGCCACCACTTCAAGGTTATAGACACCGTCAGGCAGGGTATTGCCCTGCTGGTCGGTGCCATCCCAGACGAGGCGGTGTTCGCCTGGGCTGGTCTGGCCGGTGATCGTGCCAACTGTCGCGCCTTGCGCATTGGTGATGACAAGCTGGGTCGAGCTCGCTTCCTGCGGCAGCTCGTAGGACCATTCCGCGCTGCCTTCGCTGAGCATGGAGCCATTGGTCTCAACGAGCGCGTACTTGCCGATATAGTCGACACTGGAGAGCTGGGCGAGTGCGGCCTGAACGTTCAGAAGGGCCTGAATGGCCTGCGTGGACTGGATCTGCTGCTCGACGGACGAGAACTGGACAAGCTGCGAGACGAACTCCTGTGATTCCATCGGGCTCAGCGGATCCTGGTTCTGGAGCTGCGAGGTCAGCAAGGTCAGGAAGGTGTCGAAATTGTCCGCCAGCCCCTCTGCCGAGGAAGCGGTGTTGGTCTGGTTGACGCTGCTGGCCGCGGCCTGCGCCTGCGCGATCGGGTTCAGGTCGGTCATGGCATCAGATCCTCAGGTCCAGGCTGGTGCGGCCCGCCAACGCGAAGCCGTAACGGCTGGTAATGGCAGGGGCGGCATTCGTGATGTTCAGGGTCTCGGCAGTGCCGGATGACGGGTCATTTTCGCCTGATTGACCGGCAGTGAACTCGCGGTCATCGGCGCTGTTCTCGTTCAGGGAAAACCCGATCCCGTTCTCGCCGAGGTCAAGACCGGCCTCGGCCAGTGCGCGCTCCAGCTCGCGGGCATTGCGCTGCAACTCGGCGAGAGCTTCGGGCTTTTCGGCGGTCAGCATGGCCTGCACGGAGCGGTCAGCGCCGATCTCCAGACGGATGCGGACCTGTCCCAGCTCTGGCGGATCAAGGCGGATGTCAAAGCTGCGCCCGCCATCGGCAAAGCGCCGGGCGATCATCTGCCCGAGATCGGCTGCATGGCCGGGCGTCATGCGCAAATGAGGCGGCAGATTGGCGGCGCGCGAGGCTTGCGCTGCGGCGCTCTCACTGCGGCCGGGCAGGGATGATCCGCTCTCCAGACGAATATCGCCGCCTTCGCTTTCCATGCCGCCAGTCGCGATATCCTGAACCGGATTCCCGCCAGCCACCGCCTGCTGTGACTGCAGCAATGTCTGCGGCAGGGTCTGGGCTGGTGATGGCAGCGTCGGCGTGTTCGTAGCGGCAGCGTTTGGCGCCTGCGCTGCAGGTGCCCCGCTCGTTGCACGCCCCTCCTTCGCGTTCAGCCCAGCCTTCGCGGCGGCAGCGCTGTCTTTGGCGGACGTCTCGCCGCGCGTTTCGCCGCGCTCAAGCTCGCGCCGGAAAGCGGCAAGGCCGGGCTCCTCGCCGTCAGCGGCTTGCGGATTGCCGGTCATTTCGGCGTTCGCATCAGCCGGACCGGCAGGTGTGGCTGCGGGCTGCGCGGCAGGCTGGGGTGAAGCGGGTTGTACGGGAGCCGGCTGGGGTGAAGGGGGCTGAGTGGCGCCCGCTTGCGGCGTGGCCTTGGCGTCGGAGGCCGGTTTTGCAGGCGTAGCTGGCTCCGTGCCGGGTTCAGCGCTCGCGGCCGGGCTGGTGGCCATGTCCTGCGCCGGGGGTGATGCAGGCTGAGCCGTCTGATCGCTTTTGACCGTTTCACCGGATGGCTGACCGGAAATTGCTGGCATTCCGGTTGCGGCAGCGCTGCCGGTGTCCTCACCCTGGGCTCCAGCTTCCGCCACCGGCGACGTGTCGTCCGTGACAGGCCTGTCTGCCTGCGCCTCGGGCTGGGGGTCTGAATCGTTTGCGGCTTCGGGGGCTTCTTCGCCTTCCACCGGCGCAGAAACTTTCTCGCCAGTGGCTGACGATTGCGCGTCGGGCTGCGGTTCGGCCAAAGGCTCTGCGGTTTCCCCGGTCGCGGGGATTGCGGTCGTATCCGGCAGCGCCTTGCCAGTCTCAGGCTCTGGCGCGCGGGTCGTGCCGGACTGGGTGCGCTGCGGCGACTTGCCAGACGGGTTGGCACTCGCATTGGCACTGGCGCCCGCAAGCAGCGCGTCGAAATCCCCCGCGCCGTCATTCGCAGCAGCCGCCGGTTGTGCGCCAGCGGCACCCCGGTTGGCCGGAGCGCTGAACAGCGGATCGGAAATGGCAGAGCCGGGCAGCATGGGCGCAGCACGTCCTCAGACAGGAGCCAGAAATCTCGGGATTTGCGCGCATTTTGCGGCGGGCGGCGTTTCATGCCCTTCAGGCACGGCCGGTCAGGGTGCTGCCTTCAATCTTCATGCCAAGTCCGGGCTGACACAAAATCCAATTAAAACAATGGGAAGCCGGGTCCATCCTTCGGGCGAAGACCTGCCGGGCGGCAAAAATTCCCCGGTGGATGGGCCGAGTCTTGCCGGGCAGGGCACACCCGGCCCTGCCTTTCCTGTCTGACCTTCCTTGTATCCGCTCGGCCGGTTCAGGCCAGGAGTCAGGGGCGCGGTCGCGCTTTATCCGCAGGCCGTTCGCCAGTCTGGCCCGGCTTTTGCCCCTTGGCTTGCAGGCCGCGCTTGGGCCTTGAGGCTGCGCGCGTGGTATTTGGAGATATTAGGTTCGTAATATCAATGGCTTGTTCTGAAGCAGGATTGGCAGGCGGCGTGCTCCGTATCAGCCCTTCTACCGGCAGGAATTGCCGCCGGGCGGCGAGTCTTGCCTATGAAGCAGCGGCTCGCCCTGCCGGAGCCGGTGTCCCTGAAGGAGGCCCGTCATGGCGCTGAACGGCATTCTCGGCAATGCGATGTCGGGCATCCAGGCCAGCCAGCTCGGGATGCGGACGGTCTCCAACAATATCGCCAACGTCAACACGCCTGGCTATGCGCGCACCAGTGTCGACCTGATTGCCCGTTCGGCGGGCGGGATGGGCATGGGCGTGCAGGTGGCCGGCATTTCGCGCGTGGCCGATGTGTTCCTGCAGGCCGCATCGCTGCGGGCAGGCTCGGATGCCTCGCGTGCGACCGCGAGCGCCAGCATTCTTGACCGTATCCAGACCCAGTTCGGCGCCACCAATGATGCAGGCTCTCTTTATGGCCGCCTGGTGCGGGCATTCGAGTCCATCGGTTCGGCAGCGGTTGACCCTGCAGAGCGCGTGGCTCGCCTGTCCGCCGCCTCCGATCTGCAATCCTTCTTCGACGAGGCATCACGCCTGTCAGCCGAAGTGCGCGCCCTGCGCGATGAGGCGGACCGGCGTCTGGGTGATGGGGTGGAAAGGGTCAATGCCATCCTCTCCGAATTGCAATCGCTGAATACCCAGGCCCAGACCCTCAATGCATCGGGATCGGATTCCACCGGTGTCACGAACCGTCAATCCGAACTGCTCGACGAGCTGTCCGGGCTGATGGACATTCGTGCCGAGGTGCAGCCCGATGGCCGCCTCTTCGTGCGCACGGACAATGGCGCAGCCCTGCTGGACAATTCCCGGCTGGAGCTACGCTACATCCCGGCCGGAACCGGCGCCTACGGGGCCGATTACGGGCGCATCACGGCGGTTGTTTCCTCCTCCGCCGCGACGCTCGACATGACGAGCGCCATCCGCTCGGGCGAGCTTCGCGCGCTCAT
>NZ_JBQLZR010000243.1:0-4760 GCF_052168375.1 Glycocaulis sp. | reverse complement strand
GAGCATCGCAGAGCTTCCCGGCGGACCCTATGATGCGGCCGCGCTCGCCGCGCGCATGGGTCAGGACAAGAAGAATGTGAAGGCCGGGATCACGCTCATACTGGCGCGCGGCATCGGCGAAGCCTTTGTTTCGCCCGGCCATACACCGGGAAAAATCGAAATGTTTCTTCAAGGAGAGCTCTAGATGGAGATCGTGTTCGAGCCATGGATGGGATGGGCGTTCGCCGCTATTCTCGTTCTGCTCTTCCTGTCAGGCTTCTTTTCCGGTTCGGAAACGGCGCTGACCGCGACCTCCAAGGCGCGCATGCTGGCGCTGGAGAAGGAGCGCAATGCGGCAGCCGCCCGCGTCGGCGTGCTGATCGAGGACCGCGAGAGCCTTATCGGCGCCATTCTGCTGGGCAATAACCTCGTGAACATCCTCGCCTCGTCCATCGCGGCGGCGGTGTTCCTGGCCATGTTCGGCGAGGCTGGCGTTCCCATCGCCACGCTGGTGATGACGGCACTGGTGCTGGTCTTTTCCGAGGTGATGCCGAAAACCTATGCGCTGTCCAACCCGGACCGGCTGGCCATGTTCGTCTCCCTGCCTATCCGCATTGTCACGGCCGTGTTCGGCCCGGTGGTCGCGGGCGTGCAGGTGGTGGTGCGCGGAACCTTGCGCCTTCTGGGCGCCGACGTGACCGGCCCGGTGCTCTCTGCGCACGAGGAAATCCGTGGACAGATCGACCTGCATTTGCAGGAAGGCGGCGTGGTGAAGCATGACCGCGACATGCTGGGCGGCGTGCTGGACTTGCGCGAACTGACCGTCGACGACGTCATCGTTCACCGCAAGAACCTCGTCATGCTCGATATTGACCAGCCGGTGGAGCAGCTGGTCGAGGCGGCGCTGACCAGCCCGCACACCCGACTGCCCCTCTGGCAGGGCGATCCGGAAAACATTGTCGGTATTCTGCATGCGCGCGATCTTGCCCGGGCGCTGCACGGCGCGGGCGGTGACGCGTCCAGGATCGACATACATGCGCTCAAGCGTGAGCCCTGGTTCGTGCCCGAGACGCGCGAGCTGTTTGACCAGCTCAACGCCTTCAGGGCCAAGCGCGAACACTTTGCCCTGGTCGTTGATGAATATGGCGCGCTGATGGGCGTGGTGACGCTGGAAGACATTCTCGAGGAGATTGTCGGCGAGATCGAGGATGAACACGATCTCGGCCAGCAGGGTGAGTTTGTTCTCGATGCGGATGGTTCAGTCACGGTGGACGGTGCCGCCGGCATTCGCGAGATCAACCGGTCGCTCGACTGGGATCTGCCCGATGACGAGGCGGTGACCATTGCCGGCCTCGTGATCCATGAGGCGCAGACGATCCCTGAGCCGGGGCAGCGCTTCCGCTTTCACGGGATCCAGTTCGATATCATCGAGCGCCGCCGCAACCAGATCACCAAGGTGCGCCTGACCCCGCTGGGTGAGGAGGAGTAGGGACTAATCGTCCTTGCCGCCCTTGATCACGGTAAAGCGCGCGCGTCCGGCAGGTGTGGCCGGGCGGAGAGGCGCGGACGCATCGCTTGCCGGCGTGCCGGCATCGCTCTTTCGGGGCGGGTTATTGCGGGGCGCTGGTGCCGGTACCGCGATCGGGCGGGCGGGCTTGACCGGCGCTTCGGGCACATCCTCGTTGATGTCGCGTATATTGGCGCGTGGTGCCGCACGTTTTGACGAAAAGCCGGACCGGGTGCCCTTCTCCTTCGACTTGAAGCCGGAGCGCATCCAGCGGCGGATTTCCTTGCCTTTGGCCTTGGCCTCCAGCTCTTTCAGCTTGGCGGCCTGAAGCTGGGAGAGGGGTTCGTCCAGCAGGCCTTTTTCCGGATCGTTGAACGCCGAGCCGAACGTATTGAGGCGCTCCTCCACGCTGCCGAGAAACTCGTCTTCCCATTCTGTCAGGAGGGCGCGGGCCTCGCGGGCTGCCTCGGTATCGCCATCGGCTTCGGCGTCCGCCAGAGCCCTGCGGACGCGTTCAAGACGGCGCAGGGCTTTCTTCTTCTTGCGTTCGTCGATCTCGCGGCTCATGGCACCGCCAGTCTATCAGAGATCGCCCAGAGCGCCGAGATAGGTTTCAAGCACGGCTTCCATTTCCATGCGTTCCTGCCGGTCCTGCTTGCGGATGCGGATCACCTGGCGGAGCACTTTCACGTCAAAACCATTGCCCTTGGCCTCGTCGTAGACTTCCTTGATGTCGGCCATCAGGGCCTTCTTTTCCTCTTCCAGCCGTTCGATGCGCGCAACGATGGCGCGCAACTGTTCGTCGGCCTTGGGCGTGCCGCCCTGGACAGGGGCGCTGGCAGCGTCGGCGGACGTGTGGGTGAAGGGTTCGGCCATGGGGCGTCCTCATCTGGCAAAGGCGGTCGCGAAATTGCCCGTCTGGCTTAGGACGCGATGGCAGGCCGGGCAATGGGGCAGTGCGCCTAATCCACACCTGCAGCGCGGGCCTGCACGGTGCGGATGGCATCGGCAACGCGGCTCGCATGGGCAAAATGCGGGTTGTGGCCTGCGCCCTCGATCAGCACCAGCTCGGCGTTTGGCATGGTTTCGGCCACCGGCACGGCATGGCGGTTTGTCGCCACCACGCTGTCTTGAGTGCCTGCGATGATGACGGTTGGCTGGGTGATTTCGCCGTAGCGGTTCTCTTGCGCTTCAAGGTGCGCGTTGACGTTCGCCATGTCGGCGGCATTCGCCTTCCAGACGCGGGCCTCCAGCAGCAGGGCAAGTGCGGTGTCCTCGACATAGTTGTCCGGCACGGGTTCGGGCGAGAAGGCGCTCGCGGCGCCCGATTCCAGTTGTGCGCGCCCATAGGTCGGGACGATCAGCCGGGTGATGACGGGGCCGATGACAGGCCAGTGGGTCGCCCGGTTGTAGAGCGCGGCCTCGCCGACATTCGCCCGGATTGCCGGCGCGATGAGAACAATGCCGGACACGGCCTGCGGGTGGTCCATCGCGAGACGCAACGATATCGCCGCGCCCCAGGAATGGCCGGTCACCAGAACAGGGCCGGCGGCTACAGTTTCCAGAAAACTTGCGATCAGCGCCGCTTCCCGTTCCGGATTCCACGCTCCCGAAGGCCGCCGCGAATGTCCAAGGCCGGGCCGGTCCAGCCAGATCACCCGTTGCCCTGCCAGCGCATCGCCGAGCCCTGTCAGCGGTTCTCGCAAGTTTGCAGACGCGCCGTGCAGCACCAGTACGGGCGAACCGGTCTCAGGCCCGGTCACATGATAATGCAGGCGGGTCTCGTCGATCTCGATGAACTGGCCGACGGGTTGCAGCGGATTGTCGCCAGCGGGCATGGCACGGCCTCCGGTGCAGGCAGTGAGAACGAGCAGAAACGCGGTGAGAACAATGAGACTAGAGCGCACGGCCTGACATCTGGTTTTCAAGGCGCGCACGAGCCTGACGGGCTTGCGGGTGCCACGGGTGAACACGCAATGCCTCTTCATACGCAGCCAGGGCCGCTGCCGGTTCACTTGCCTGTTCCAGCGTCCGTCCCAGAAGGGCGTAGGCGTCAAAGCGGCGCGGTTCCAGATTGACCGCGCGCGTCAGCGCATCCAGCGCAAAATCCCAGTCACCCTCGCCAATGGCGAGCTGGGCCGAAACCAGCCAGCCTTCGGCAAAATCCGGCTCCAGCAGGCGCAGATAGGCATAGGCGCTCTTCGCGGTCTCCATGTCCCGCTCGGCGAGCGCGCGCTCGGCCCGCTCCAGAAGCAGCGACGCGGTTGCGCCAGCCGACTGGCGCCAGATGGAGCGCACCTCGTCGGCAATGGTCTCGCCCTCGATTTCGGACGAGGCTTCGGCCAGTGCGGCCAGACGCTCGTCCAGCCGTTCTTCCAGGGTCAGCGACTCGCGCGGCTCATCGGCCGTTTCCGGCGTGAGCGTGACGCCCGGCGGCACGGCGGCCAGAGCGATCATCAGGGATGCAAGGTGCGCGATCATGGCGCAGAGGATAACGCCGCGCTGCGGCGCGGCAAGCGTGGCCACTCACCTCGCTTGGGGCAGAGCCTAGTGCAGGCGCTCCATCAGGGCTGCGCCGCGCCATTCTGCCGGGCGGACCAGTCCGGCATGGGCGACACGCACCGAATGGATCACCGCCTCTATCTCGCGCCGCCAGTGGTCGAGAAAGGCTTTCAGGCGGGGAAAGTCCGGCGCGATGTCCTGCGTCTGCCAGCTGAAACTCTGCAACAGGCTCGGATAGTCCGGACGGTAATAGAGGATTTCCGCCGTGGTCAGGCGTGCGCCCCTCAATTGCGCGGCAAAGTCTGTCTCGCTCATGGCCCTCTCCATAACCGACAGGGAAAAGCTTGACGCAAGCCATCCTGTCAGGCAAGAGCCTGCACGCGAAATCCTGAATGATTTCTGTATGTTGTTAGCAGCCGGATGTTCCGTGTGCTAACAATCTGCGCTAGCCGCGCGTGCGCTGAGCCTCGGCTATTTCGCCGCGCAGGACGAGGCTGTCGATATCGTCATCGTCGAGGGTCAGCGCTGCGGCGATGTCGGAAGCGGCTCCATCCAGATTTCCGGCATTCAGCCGGGCGCGGGCGCGTACCTGACGGGCGCGGACCGATGCATCATCGAGTTCGAGCGCTTCACCGGAGGCTTCTTCGGCCAGCGCCCAGTTCTCCTGCCTCAGCGCAGCTTCTGCCACACCCAGCGCAAGGCCGGCATGGTCGGGCGCGAAATCGCGCGCGCGGCGGAAGGCGCGTTCGGCATTGGCCGGTTCGTTGGCGGC
>NZ_JBQLZR010000242.1:0-1408 GCF_052168375.1 Glycocaulis sp. | reverse complement strand
CGCAGGAGCTGGTGGCAGCGACTGAGCATGTCGTCGGCCGGCTGGCGGCGTGCGTGCCTGTTTCCATCGGGGCTGATGATGACATGGAACAGCGCCGCGATGATATTCGCGAGGCCGTGCGCAGCGCGGATACGGGCGATGGCGTGATCATTGTCACTGATATTTTCGGCGGTACGCCCTCTAACCTCTCCATGTCGCTTCTGGAAAAAAGCCGGGTGGAGGTGATCGCCGGGGCCAATCTGCCCATGATGATCACGTTGGCGGAGGCGCGCAGCCGCATGAATCTTGCCGATCTCGCCTCCAGCGCGTCGAGCGCAGGCCGGCGCTATATCACGGTAGGCTCACACCTCATTGACGGCTTGTCGTGACGGCAGAGAGAATCGAGCTGACAATTGTGAACAAGCGCGGCCTGCATGCGCGCGCGGCCGCCAAATTCGTAGGCCTGGCCCGCGGCTACACGGCTGAGCTGTCCGTTTCCAGAGATGGCGAGACTGCCGACGGACGCTCGATCATGGATCTGCTCATGCTCGGCGCGGGGCCGGGCACGCGCCTGAGCGTCAGCGCCCATGGCGACGACGCCCCGGCGCTGCTTCAGGCGATCCGGACGCTGGTCGAAAACGGGTTCGACGAGACCGAGTGACGCTGCCGGCTAAGGCTGGCGGGACGGTTCGTCCCCGCCCGTGAAGGCGTCGCCCGCGCTCACTTGCGTATCCTCATCGTCCGAGCTGGCTTCTGAAAGGCTCTCTTGCGGCGAAGCCTCACCGTCCTGCCCGGCAAGCTCCGTGCCCTGCGGGCCGGGAATGCCGCCTGCCTCGACGGGCGTTGCAGGCTGCAGGATCTGTGTCTCGGTGACGACCGGACCATCCGCTTCGGTGATGGAGGCAAGCGTTTCTCCGGCGGTCTCTTCGGCGTCCCTGTTCACACGCTGCGGCGCGGTCTCTCCACTACCCTGTACGGGCATGGGCGGAGGCGGTGCGATATCCATCGACCGGGCATCAGAGCGGACATCCTCCGCCGGGGCAGCTTCGCCCGATGCGCCGGTCTCTGCCGGCAAGTCGGGAATATCATCGTCTGAATCCGGTGCGGCTTGCTCATCCGATGCGGCGGCATCCCCGGTCTCTCCGGTTTCACTGTCTTCCACCGCTTCGACCGTGCCGCTGCCGGTTTCATCGCCAGCGCGCGCGGAAATCGCGGCGGCTGCCAGCGGTGCGAGGGCGGGGCTGGCAGGCGCTGCCGGTTCCGGGTCGGACGCAGCTTCGCCCGTGGAGGCATCATCATCGGCCGATAGGGCCGGCGACGTCTCGCGGCGGGTCACCATTTCCTGGGGCGGATGACGCAGGACATGGTCGGCAAGACGCGCGATACGCGCTTCCAGCCTTGCCGCATCGCGCCAGCGATTGATGAGGCC
>NZ_JBQLZR010000241.1:0-1824 GCF_052168375.1 Glycocaulis sp. | reverse complement strand
GGAGCAGCATGGGGAACCAGCTCAGCAGAATGCCAAACAGGTTCATGCCGCCTTCGGACGGCGGACGGGCGGTGATCTCCACGTCATTGGCGCGCAGCGTGTCAGAAACACGTGCATCGGCCGGAACTTCGGTGGTGAAGGCCTGTCCGCCTGACAGCTCGCCTGTGATGGTCTGGCCCTCGATCGTGACCTCGCGCACACGGCCCGCTTCGACATTGTCCATGAACTGGGTGTAGGTCAGCTCGTTGGTCTGCGCGGCAGGGCGCGGCCCCTGAAGGATATTGAACAGCGCTGCGAGCAGAACCAGCAGGATCGCCCAGACCAATATATTACGCAAATTCATCTGCTTACCCTTCCAGTGGCCGATAACGGCCACATTGAACACCCGTGAAGGCCGATACCGGCCCGCTCCATCCCGGCATGCTTCCTGATCGTATATTGGACCAGATACACCATTTCGCCAGCCCTGCGCGGCCAGCCGCCGCAGTAAATGCGCCGTAGATCACCGGCCCGTGCCGAACACGGACACCCGCAGAATATCGTCAAGGCGCTCTGCAATGAGCGCGCCAGCTGCCCCGCCGCCGGGCAGATCATCGAGGCCGGCAATGCAGGCACTGCCGGCGCTGCGCACCTCTACCAGAGCCGGGCGCAAAGGCGCAGGGACTGACGAAGGATTTGCACCCCTGCCCTCCGGCGCGCCCGCTTCCAGCGCAACAGCGCCTGCACACACCTGAAACCGGCCATCAAAGACGCCGCATTCGCCGGGCAGGAGATGCAAGGTTTGAGCACCCGGCAAGCCATCTGCACGCCCGGCAGCGGCGCCCGGATCCCGTCCCAGCACGCCGTTCCGGGTCAGCAGGACACCAGAGGCCGTGCAGGCCGTGCCGGCGAAAAGCGCGTCGGCAAGGCGGACGAGATGAGACGGATCAGGCAAGGTGCTGCGTCCACTGACGGCCAGCACCAGCGCTTCGAGGGCCCTCAACAGTAGCTCGCGCGGTGCGGACACCAGCGGCAAGGGATCAAGCCGCACCCCGCCCCAATCGAACATTTCTGCTGCCTGCGCTATCAGATGTGCGCTGGCTTGCCTTATGCGCGCATCCAGCTGCAACGCCGCATCATTGAGGCGCAGCAGGCGCGCGCCGGCACTGGAGAGCGGGTCTGGCGCCGTTCGGCGCACGCGGACCCGCTCGAACGCCGCATTGGAGTTGGACGGATCGTCGATCCAGCTTGTCCCGCGAGCCTGAAGATAGGCACGAAGGGAGAGGCGCGATGTGCGCACGAATGGGCGGGCAAGCGTCAGTCCCCGCCCGTCGGGCCAGGCGGGGCTGGGGGAGGTTTCCGGCATGACCGCGAGTGCGCGCCAGCCAGCGTTGACCCGTGCGAGGCGCATCTGAAGCGTCTCGATGACGTCATTTGCGGTATGACCGAGAAAGAGCGTCTCCGCGCCTAGCTCACGCATTCTACAGGCGAGCAGGCGATGGCGGGCCATTCGCGCCGCCGCCTGACCGGGTGACGGGTCCTGCCACACCAGAATTTCAGTGTCCGCGCCCAGGCTGCGGGCGCGCGCCGCCGTCAGTTCCGCTTCTCTGGCGCTTTCACCCCGCAGCCGGTGATCGACGATCAGGGCCTTGAAGGGACGGCTGGTGCGACCAGAGATATCGGCCAGTATGCAGGCCAGCGCAGTGGAATCGCCGCCGCCCGACAGGGCAAGCACCAGCGGGCCGGACGGGCAGAGCCGTTCCGGGGCTCTCGCCCAGGCTTCCGGTTCAGAGTCTAGCGGCACCCGGCGCGGGTACGCTCACCCGCCGCGCGCTGGCGTGCTTC
>NZ_JBQLZR010000240.1:0-4856 GCF_052168375.1 Glycocaulis sp. | reverse complement strand
GGCATGGCGGAGGCCGCCTATCGCCCCGGCCCGAGAGCACCGCCGGCCCATCCTGAGTTGATGACGCAAATCGCCTGACCCTGAAACGCTGAAAGCGGTGCAGGGCCAGTGCCCCTGCCCTTTCAGTTTCAGGAACACCCCATGAAATCGCTTTATCTTGCGCACGCCAGCCGTGCTGCGCTGATGACTGCTGCCGTTCTGTCTGCCCCGGCTTTTGCCGAAAACACCGAAGCCGGAGAGATCCAGGACCGCGTCGTAGTGACCGGCTACCGGGTCTCCGCACCAGTTGAGGCCGCCGCCGCCGAAATCGCCCGTCAGCCGGGCAATATTGCCCTTGTAGATGCCGAGAGCTTTGCCAGCCGCTACGCGATCGGTTTTGCCGACACGCTGGCCTTCACCGCAGGCGTCGTTGCCCAGCCGAAATTCGGTGAAGACTCCCGCCTTTCCGTGCGCGGCTCGGGCCTTGCCAACAATACGCACCTGCGCGGTGTGGAACTGATCTTCAACGGCGTACCGATCAACAATGCGGACGGCTTTGGCGATTATCAGGAGATCGACCCGCTCTTCTTCTCCCACATGGCGGTCAACCGCGGCGCCAATGGCTTCCGTACAGGCTCGACCATGCTGGGCGGCTCGATCGAGATTGAAGGCCTCAGCGCCGCATCGCTGAACAACCGGTCAGGGATACGCCTCGAAGCTGGATCGTTCGGCACGACACGCACCCACGCGCACACCAGCGGGACCCAAGGCCGGGCTGACTTTGCGCTGGCTGGCACCTGGCAGCGCCAGGACGGCTTCCGCCCGAATGCCGAACAGTCCAACGGCCGCATTTACGCCAATGGCGGCTGGCGCTGGAACGATGCGGTCGAAACCCGCTTCGGCCTGCTTGGCAGTGACATCAATCAGGACATGCCTGGCAACCTCACACTCGCCCAATTGCGCGCAGATCCGCGCCAGCGCGACCCGATGGCGGTGAACCTGCGTTACGGGCGCGACCTCAACGCCTGGCGCGGATGGACGGTCACGCATATCAACACCTCCGCAGGACAGGTTTCGATCGGTGGCAGCGCTACGGCCCGTACGCTGTGGCACCCGGTTCCCGTGATTGTCGATCAGGACCTTGAGGACTACCGTCTCTTCATCCGCTGGACCCACCAGAGCCAGCTTGCCGGCCTTCCCGTCGAGTTCGCGCTTGGCGGCGACCTTCGCCGTGGAGAGACCGAGGCGCGCGTCCTGCTGAACAATGCCGGTCAGGC
This sequence comes from Glycocaulis sp., assembly GCF_052168375.1. Lineage (NCBI taxonomy): Bacteria > Pseudomonadati > Pseudomonadota > Alphaproteobacteria > Maricaulales > Maricaulaceae > Glycocaulis > Glycocaulis sp. The sequence continues at coordinate 3,600 of NZ_JBQLZR010000240.1, read as the reverse complement.
TGGCTTCAAAATTGGGGACTCCCTGCAGACGGGTACGGGCGCCAACGCCTATATCGATGCCCGCATCAGCCTGACCGACCGCCTCGACCTTCTGGCCGGGCTCGTCAACACCTCGACGCGCCGCGAAGTGGACAACCGCCTGACGCCCGCTGCTGGCGGTGATGCCAGCTTCTCCAACCTCACCAGCCGTCTGGGCGCTGTCTACCGCATCAATGAAAGCCTCACCGGCTTTGCCAATATCAGCCAGATTTTCGAGCCCCCGACCTTCGGTGACCTGACGCAAGGCGGCATTGCCGGCTTCACGCCCATCCGGGCCATGGAAGGCACGAGCTACGAAATCGGTGTGCGCGGCAGCTATGAACGCGTCCGGTTCGAAGCGGCTGTCTACCAGATCAATCTCGACAACGAGTTCACCGCCTTCACGGTCGTGCCTGGTATCCCGGCCGCCATATTCAATGCCGATGACACGCTGCGGCGCGGCTTCGAGCTCGGCCTTGAAGCCCTTCTGCACGAAGGCGCAAACGGCTCATGGCGCACGCGCCTCGCCTATACCTATGGCGATTTCCGCTTTGACGGAGACGCAGTCTATGGCGACAACCGCCTGCCGGGCGTCGGCCGCCAGCGCCTCGTTGCCGAGATCCGCTATGGCTACGGGCCGTTTGAGATCGCCCCGAGCGTGACCTGGCAGGATGGCGATGGTTTCACCGACTACGCCAACACGCAAAGCCTCCCGGGCTATACGCTTATTGGCCTCTCGGCCCGCTACAACGTCAATGAGGACCTCGCCTTCTATATCGAGGGCCGCAATTTGACCGACGAGGCCTATGTCTCGGCTGTATCCACGGTCGCCAATGCGGCAACGGCCAACCCCGCCCGCTTCACCCCCGGCGAGACGCGCGCCGTCTATGCCGGCGTGACCTTCGCCTTCGGGGGCGGGCAATGAGGCCCGACATACGGCGGCTCCACCGCTCTGGACCCCAGATAGCGGTGCTGGTGGTGCTGGTTTGGGGGCTTTCCGGCTTCCTGCATCCGATCATGAGCTGGACTGCGCCGCGCGCGGCGATCCAGATGCCGCCGGCACTGGTTGTCGATACGGAGGGGGCGTCAGCCCCCTCCACTCTCGCAATCCTCCCCGAAACCGTCCGGCATGTCCGTCTCGCGCCCTCGCCGGATGGACCCTACTGGTCGGTCCTCACTGACAGTGCCTCTGCCCGTCTGGCTTTCGACGCTCAGACCGGCGCGCCGGCCGATGAAGCGGCCCGCGCCCACGCCATCATGCTGGCCCGGCACTATGCCGATCTTCCGGAAACCGGCGTGGTGAGCGTGGAAGAGATCACGCAATTCAGCATCGATTATCCGGCCATCAACCGCCTCCTGCCGGTGACGGCGGTGATGTTCGACACGCCCGACCGGCTGACCGTCTTTGTGGATACCGGTTCGGACCGGCTCGGCGCCGTTACAAATGGGCCACGCCGGATCATGCTGCGCGTGTTCCAGACGCTCCATACACTCTCCTTCCTGGACGCGGTCGAACCGCTGCGCCTCCTGCTGATTGCGGCGCTGACGCTGATATTCATCGGCACGGTTGTGGCAGGTCTGACCCTCACTCTGACGGCGAAGGGCAAGGGCCTGCGCCGCTGGCACCGTTATGCGGGCCTGGCGCTTGTGCTTCCCGCCCTGGCCTTTCCGGCCTCGGGCCTGTTTCACGCCTGGACGGGCTCATCCCTGTTTGACGAGGCCTACCCCGAGGCCGCGCCCTTCGCCGTCGCCACGCTGACAGACCTGCCTGACGGACGCTTTGCCCACCTTGCAGCCAGTGCAGACGGCGACGGCGCGATATGGCGTGCGGCGCAAGGCCGTGAAGCGCGATACTTCACGAGCGGCGGCGTGTCGCTGGGGATGGACGATGCAGCGCGGGCGGTGGCTCTGGCTGGTGAACCGGCAGGCAACACGGCTCAAATGCAACCTGGCTTTGATGGCGACTATGGCTTTGCCAACAAACGACTGCCGGTCTGGCGGGTGGAGACGGCTTCCGGTCCGGTCTTCACAGACCCGGTGGACGCGCTGATTGCCAGCACGCCCCGGTCGGGTGTCATCAGGCGCGCCGAAGCGGTCAGCTTCGACAATCTGCATAAATGGCAGTTTGCAAACCCGATCGGGCGCAAGACGCGCGACATTTTGATGATGGGCGTGATTGCCGCGCTGATCGCGCTGGCCCTGACGGGCCTCTATCTGTCACGCAGGCGCAGACGCAGGGCGTGACGCAGGCATGGCTTCCCGGCCCCGTTCACAGGACCGGGAAGCGCCTGATGCAGGCTAGAACGGCGCCGTCAGCATGACATAGCCGTAGATCGGATCATCGCCTTGCGGCGCGCCGGGGGCGGTTTCTGCAAACTCGCCGCGGAACAGGACCATGGCGCCGGTTTCGACCTGAAGCCGGTCAGGGCTCAGCCAGTAGCTCATGCGCGCCTCGGCGAGCATGCCGATCCGGTCGCCGGACTGGCCCGTCGCATCGCGCAGATTGGCCACGCGCCAGCGATCCGTGTCGGACGCCAGGTAGGATTCCTGCACCTGCAGGGAGATCGCCGCCGGCCCGTTGCGCAGGTCAAGACGCGGCCCGAAGGCCAGAACGTTCTCGCGGAAATGGGTCGGCGACAGGGCCGTCGAACCGAAATCACCCCGGCGCGAGCCGAAAAGCGGATTGAACCGGTTCCAGTCGGCATCTGCCGGATTGTCATCCCCGCTGGCATAGACAATCTGGCCGGACAGGCGCGGGGCCCAGGCCCCTTCAAAGCTGTAACCGACGGCTGCAAAGGCTGACCAGGCCATCACGTCCAGCGTGTTTGCACCGGAAGCCTGCTCACCAAACTGTGCCATCAGCTCGACATCGAAGTCATAAGCGCCGGGTGCGCGAGGCCGCGAAATGCGAAAGCCCGGCGTATAGAGGTCCGTGCCGGTTTCCTCGTTCAGGCCATAAAGATAGCCCTCGACGCGCAGATTGCCCGCAAAGCCGGAACGGATGGCGTGGACGCCCCAGAACTGCGTGCCCCATTCGGCTTCGTCCAGCTGGGCCGTATTGTCGAGCAATGCCGCGCGATCCCCCGGAGCAATGCGTACCGGAGCCGTAAAGAACGCATCGACTGACCAGTTGGCCATGGGCGTAAAGCGCGCGCGAATGCCTTCAAAATTGTTCGGCGTATTGCGGAAGCCCTGTTCGGTCGCCAGCCGCCCCGAACCGACATTCATCACGAACCGGCCGGCCTGCACCTCGCCGCCCTCGAACGGAACGCGGACATAGGCCTGGAGCAGTTCAGCGGCATTGACGCTGCCATTGGCAATCACCGAACCGCTATCGGTCAGATAGGCGCGCGCGTCCAGAAACTCACCGCCGATAATAACCGGACCGGCATCATACTCGGCTTTGAGGCGAACGCGGCTCGACACCATCTGGTCAGAACCGCTGGCACCGCTGCGGAAGAGCTGGCTCACGGTTTCGTAGCGAACACGCGCAGAGCCAGAGAGCGAGAAGGCAGATGCCTCCTGAGCAGCGGCGTCCTGAGCGGACGCCACCGGCGCGGCCATGGCCGCAGCCAACACAAC
>NZ_JBQLZR010000239.1:0-1727 GCF_052168375.1 Glycocaulis sp. | reverse complement strand
CACCCGATACCTGGATCATGCGTTAAACAACGCGCCTGCCGACCGCGCATCCGAAATACCGGTGGAACGGATCTCCACGCCAACGCTTATGATGGCAGGCGACGCTGACCAGATCTGGCCGGCGCTCGACATGGCGCAGGCGGCGCTGGAACGGGCTGACAGGCTCAACCCAGATCATGCGCTCGAACTGTCCGTGTACGAGGGCGATCATTTCATCCTATCCGATGATGCAGTGGTACGCGATGCGGTCATGTTTCTTGACCGGCACTTGCGGGCGGCCGCCGAGGCAGGCAAGTGCGAAGCCGATTTCGTGCCGCTCCAAACTGGATTGTCGCAGTGAATGTCAGCAAGAAGAGGTTTGCGTCCATGAAGGGCATTCTCGCCGGGCTGGCGCTGCTGCTAGTGCTCATGAGCCCATCACACGCGCAGGTGCTTGACCGTTTACTCGATGAGGCAGGCGTCACTGGCACGATCCTCATTCAGCGGGTCTCAGACGGCGCGGAATGGACGGGAGGGGCCGAGCGCCTCGACGAGCGGTTCATTCCGGCCTCCACCTTCAAGATTCCCAACAGCCTCATTCTTTTGCAGTCCGGCACGGTATCGGGCGGGGATGAACGGCTGGAATGGGACGGGACCGAACACAGCTTTGCGAGCTGGAACCAGGACCAGACCTTCACGCAGGCTTTCCAGCGATCGGCGGTTTGGGCCTATCAGGAATGGTCTCGCCGCCTTGGTCATTCAGCCATGAGCCGGCATGTCGCGGCGCTCGGCTATGGCAATGGCGACATTGGCGAGGCGGCTTCTGTGGACCGGTTCTGGCTGGAAGGTCCGTTGCAGATCAGCGCGCGTGAACAGATCGATTTTCTGGCGCGGCTCCAGGCTCGCGACCTGCCGCTGGATGGTGCCCACATGGAAACGGTCATTGCGATGATGGAGCAGGCGTCCGGCGCTGACTGGACCTTGCGGGGCAAAACCGGCTGGCGTTTTGGGGGCGATCCGGACATCGGCTGGTATGTGGGCTGGCTGGAACATCAGGGCGAAGTCTGGCTGTTCGCGCTCAATATCGACATGCCTGATCCCGAAAACCAGATTCGCCTGCGTGCCTCGATCGTTGAGGCTGCATTGAGTCAGGCGAGCCGCTGGACCCGCTGAGCGCCAGCCGAATGGTTTCCTATCCGCTTTACAGGTCCTCATTAGCGGCTTCATGCTGGCGCCCTTGACCGGGAGCGGGGACCAACATGAATCGTTTTAGCTACACCAACGAACTTTTCGCCATCGTGGGATCATTGCCGGAGGCCAGCCGGCCAGGCTTCCTTTCGGCCTTTCAGGCCTCGGAGAAGAACGCCGTCCTGCTGTACGGCTTCAATATCTGGCTGGGGTTTCTGGGCATTGACCGGTTTCTGGTCGGCGACATCATCGCGGGCATTCTGAAACTGATCACGCTGGGCGGGTTCGGGCTTTGGCAGCTGATCGACTGCTTCCTGATCGGCGGCAGGGCGCGCCAGAAGAATATCGAATATGCCCGCCAGCTACGCGATTCCTTCGCCAACCGGGCGGCCACTCCGCCGGCTGCATCGCCTGGCGTGCCGGCAGAGCCGGCCAGCTAGGGCCGGAACACCTCGATCTTCGTGCTGGTATCAACCGCGCCGCGCTGGGCTGCGCCGCCAATCGTGTAGATGGCGCCGTCAAGGCTCAGCGCGCCGAGGCCGTGGCGCGGTGTGGGCATG
>NZ_JBQLZR010000238.1:0-10032 GCF_052168375.1 Glycocaulis sp. | reverse complement strand
GTTCGTGTTGTTTTTGTCTCTGTTCCCAACATGCAGATCGAGCTGATCGAGCCGCTGGGCGATGAAAGCCCGATCCACAAGTTTCTGGAGAAAAATCCGAAGGGTGGCCAGCACCATATGTGCTTTGAAGTCAGCGATATAGTTGCTGCACGTGATGCAATGCGTGAACGCGGCGCGACGGTGCTCGGTACCGGAGAACCCTATATCGGAGCGCACGGCGTGCCGGTGATCTTTGTGCACCCGAAAGATACCGGCGGTGTTCTCGTCGAGCTGATTCAGGCTCCGGGCGAGGGAGGTCATTGATGGCTCAAGCTCCACGCGTTTCCGTGCAGCCCGCCTTCCGATATGCCGGACTGGCCGTGAGCGTACTGGCGCTGGCCATCATCTTCGCCCAGCTCTTTGTGGAGTCCGGCGAGGTCGGCTTTGTCGAGGGTCTGGTGGTCTACCTGATCACCTGGTGGATCGTGATCTTCGTGGTCCTTCCGATCCGCATCACGGGTCAACACGAAACGGGCGACGTAGTGGAAGGTTCGGAGCCGGGCGCGCCGGTTGATCCGCGCTTGAAGGAAAAGGCAGCTCTTACCACCGTGATCACCAGCGTCCTGTGGCTGGTCTTCTTTGCAGTGATGGAGCTTGGGCTGGTTGACCTCAATGCGCTCTGGGGACCGCAATTCGACTAGGCGGGTATGGCTCTGCTGCCTTGCCGGGCGTGGCGGTGCGGTCTAATCGTGTCAGTTGAAACCCGTCCAGCCTGTCACGTGAGACATCTCCATGCGCCTTAGCCGCTTTTTCCTGCCTGTCCTGAAGGAAACGCCTGCCGATGCGCAGATCGTCTCGCACCGTCTGATGCTGCGTGCCGGCATGATCCGGCAGGAAGCCGCCGGCATCTACTCCTGGCTGCCCCTGGGCTTTCGCGTTCTGAAGAAGATCGAACAGATCGTACGCGAGGAGCAGGACCGGGCAGGGGCCGTGGAACTGCTCATGCCGACCTTGCAGCCGGCGGACCTGTGGCGCGAGAGCGGCCGATATGACGATTACGGCAAGGAGATGCTGCGCATTGTCGATCGCCATGAGCGCGACCTGCTTTACGGACCGACCAATGAGGAGATGATCACGGCGATCTTCCGCTCCTATTGCCGCTCCTACAAGGATCTGCCGAAAATCCTCTACCACATCCAGTGGAAGTTCCGCGACGAGATCCGCCCGCGTTTTGGCGTTATGCGGGGGCGCGAATTCCTGATGAAGGACAGCTATTCCTTCGATCTGGACGAAGCGACGGCCCGACACGCCTATAACCGCATGTTTGTGGCCTATCTCAACACGTTCGCCCGGCTCGGCCTGAAAGCCGTGCCGATGCGCGCAGATACAGGCCCGATTGGGGGCGATCTCAGCCATGAATTCATCATTCTGGCCGAAACCGGTGAGAGCGAAGTCTTCTGTGACTCCAGCCTCGTCGAGATGGGCGCCCCCGGCCCGGACGTCGACTTCGAAGGCGATCTGCAGCCGCTCGTCGATGCGCGCACCTCGCTCTACGCCGCTACCGAAGAAATGCACGAGCCGAAGCGCTTCACCGCTGAAGTGCCTGAAGACCGGCGCCTGTCCGCGCGCGGTATCGAGGTCGGCCACATCTTCTATTTCGGCACTAAGTATTCGCAGCCGCTCGGCGCCAATGTGACCCATCCTGACGGCAAGGACCGTCCGGTGCATATGGGATCCTATGGCGTGGGTGTTTCGCGGCTTCTGGGTGCGATCATCGAGGCGCACCACGATGAGGCCGGGTGCATCTGGCCCGAAAGCGTTGCCCCGTTCGGGATCGGCATCATCAATCTCAAGCCCGGTGACGCAGAGACGGATGCGGCCTGCCAGACGGCCTATGAGGCCCTGACGCGCGCCGGCAAGGAGCCTCTGCTTGATGACACCAACGAGCGTCCTGGCGGCAAGTTCGCCACCATGGACCTGATCGGCGTGCCCTGGCAGCTCATCATCGGCCCGCGCGGCCTGAAAGAGGGCAAGGTCGAGATCAAGCGCCGGGCAACGGGTGAACGTTTCGAGGCAAGCCTTGAAAGCGTCCTGTCGCAATTGGCCGCCGAGAACCCGGGCGCATGACGGGCGGGCGGCAAGGCGCAAAGACCGGCGGGTCCGGGGCTTTCAGCCCTTGGGAGTTCCTGCTGGCCTTCCGCTATTTGCGTACGCGCCGGCGCCATGGCGGCGTAACGCTGATTTCGGTGATTTCCTTTGTCGGCATCATGCTGGCCGTCACGGCCCTGATTGCCGTCATGTCGATCATGAACGGCTTCCGGCACGAATTGCTGTCCCGGCTCCTTGGCGTGCAGCCTCACGTTTATGTCTACACGGCTGAAAGCGCGGCGCTGACAGGCGATCTCGTCGACCAGATCAATGCGCTACCCGGCGTGCGTCAGGCAGGACCAGTGATTGCGGCCCAGGCCCTGATCAGTTCAGACCGCGCGGCAACAGGCGCGCAGGTGATCGGTGTGCGCCCCGGTGATCTCGGCCAGTTCGATCTCATTGCCGGCGAGGGGGAAGCTGCCGATGCCGGCGGCGGGATCGTGCAAGGTTCTGCGGACAATTTTGGCGCCGGGCATAATGGCGGTGACGGCATACTGATCGGGTCGGGGATCGCCGCCCAGCTCGGTGTCAGTGCCGGTGATACGGTGGTCCTCCTCGCGCCACAGGGCGCATCGACACCAATGGGCACGGTGCCGCGCCGCAAGAGCTATGTCGTCGAAGGCATTGTTTCGATGGGCGTTCTTGATCTCGACCGTATCTATGTCTTCATGCCGCTGGAGCAGGCGGCCCTGTTCTTCGGCCGTTCGGGCGGCGCTGACTATATCGACATCCGCGCAGACAATCCCGACGCGCCCGAGGCGGTCGTCGAGGCAGTTCGCCAACTGGTGCCGTCTGGCTCCGCCGTGTTCGACTGGCGCCGTCAGAACCAGTCCTTCTGGACGGCCTTGCAGGTAGAGCGCATGGCGATGCGCCTTATCCTGTCGATCATCGTCCTTATTGCAGCGATGAACATCATTTCCGGCCTGGTCATGCTGGTGAAGAACAAGAGCCGCGATATCGCGATCCTGCGTACCATGGGAGCGACGCAAGGCTCCGTCATGCGGATATTCCTGATCGCGGGTGCAGCCATCGGCGTGCTCGGCACGTTCGCCGGGATTATCCTGGGTGTTCTGATCGCCATTTTCATCGGACCGATCCAGGATTTCCTGGCCTTTGTGACGGGCGTCGACGTGTTCGATCCGTCCGTCTATCTGCTCTACCGGCTTCCAGCCCGTCTCGACTGGGCAGAAGTTGCATTCGTCGCCGTGTGGGGCTTTGCAACGGCCTTGCTGGCTACCTTGCCGCCATCCTGGCGGGCAGGGCGCATCGATCCTGTGGAGGCGCTGCGCTATGAGTGATGCAGCCCTTTCCATTCGCGGCCTGGTGCGCCGCTATCAGACCGATGCCGAGCTGATTGAAGTGCTCAATGGTGCCGATCTGGATCTGATGCCCGGCGAGCTGGTGGGTCTTGTCGGCCCCTCCGGTTCGGGAAAATCCTCGCTTCTGCACGCAGCTGCCCTTCTGGAGCTGCCCGACGCGGGCACGGTTCACATCGCCGGCGTGGATGGGCTAGCGCTGGGTGAACGCGGGCGCACAGCCTTGCGTCGCCGGGAAATCGGTTTCGTGTATCAATTCCATCATCTGATGCCCGAACTTAATGCGATGGATAATGTTGCCTTGCCGCGCATGATCGCAGGAGAGGGTCGCGTTCAGGCGCGCCGGAAGGCGTCTGACTGGCTTGAGCGTCTCGGGCTTGGTGCGCGCCTGAGCCATCTTCCGGCACAGCTTTCCGGGGGCGAGCAGCAACGCGTGGCGATAGCGCGCGCGCTCGTCGGTGAGCCGCGCGTCCTTCTGGCTGATGAGCCAACAGGTAATCTTGACCCCGCAACCTCGGATCAGGTTTTTGACGCGCTCGCTTCGGCCTGCCGGGAGGCGGGCGCTGCGGCGCTTATCGCCACCCACAACCTCGCCCTTGCCGGGCGCATGGACCGGGTTGTGACCCTTGAGAACGGGCGCGTGATCGCGGCCTGACGCCGCGCCCAGGTCTTTTTCACCGCCAAACTCCACCTTTAGTCGGCGAACGCGAATGTCGGCACGCGAATCGATTTCCTGCTTGACGGCGGAACAAAAGGCGAATATTTCAATTGGAACAAACAGCGAATATCGTAGCTATCAACAGGAGAAAACACATGAAGCGCTTGATCGAGGAAGCCAGCACCGCCTTTGTAACGCTCGGTTTTGTGGCCGTGGTTCTCACATGGAGCACGGCGCTGGTTGGCTAGGCCTGCGCCTGACATGTCGGCAGGAGTTGCGAATCCGCGATACCCTGCTGGCTGAGGTCAACCGGCCCGGGTGAGGAGGCAAGCGTGCAAGACGAGGCTTTTGTTCATCTGCGCAGCCGCTCACCCTATTCCTTGCTGGAAGGCGCGACGACAATTTCCGACCTGGCCCGCCTCTGCCAGGAACAGCAAATGCCCGCGCTCGCGCTGACCGACAGCAACAACCTGTTCGGTGCGCTCGAATTCTCCGAATATCTGTCGAAGGCGGGCGTTCAGCCGGTTGTCGGTTGCACGCTTGCCGTCCGTCTCGAGGCGGAGCGGCCCGGTGAACGGGTAGTGCCTGCCGGCACACTGGTCCTGCTGGTCCAGGACGAGACCGGCTACCGCAATCTCGTGGCGCTCAGTTCTGCGGCTTACCTTGAAGTGGGTCCGGCCGACGAACCGTCCGTGACCCTCGCGTCCATTCTGGAGCACAATGCCGGGCTGATCTGCCTGACGGGTGGATTTGACGGTCTGCTCAACCGCCTGGTGGTGCAGGGCAAGGCGCCAAAGGCCGAAGCGGTGCTGGATCGCCTTCAGGAGGCTTTTGCCTCACGCCTCTACATCGAATTGCAGCGCCATGGCCGGGCCGATGATGTGACGGCAGAGGACTGGCTGGTCCCGGCTGCCTATGAGCGCGGCTTGCCACTCGTTGCAACCAACGAGCCTTATTTTGCCACGCCCGACCGGCATGAGGCCCATGACGCGCTTATGTGCATCGCGCAGTCGACCTATGTGATCGTCGATGACCGGCGCAAGGTCACGCCTCAGCACTATTTCAAGAGCGCTGCCGAGATGGCGGCCCTGTTTTCCGATTTGCCCGAAGCGATCGGCAACACGGTCGATATCGCCCGTCGATGCGCCTACAGGCCCCGCACCGGTGATCCGGTCCTTCCGCGTTTCCCGGGCCTTGAAGGCCGCACCGAGGCCGAGGAACTGGCAGCGCGGGCTCGCGATGGTCTCAAGGCACGCCTGTCCAGTGTCGATCCCGCCGCGCCTGTTGAGCAATACGAGGCGCGACTTGATTTCGAGCTCGGCGTCATCGAGCGGATGGGTTTCCCCGGCTATTTCCTGATCGTTGCCGACTTCATCCAGTGGTCGAAGGCGAAAGGCATCCCTGTCGGGCCGGGCAGGGGGTCAGGCGCGGGCTCGGTCGTGGCCTGGGCCCTTACCATCACCGATCTCGATCCCTTGCGTTTCGGCCTTCTCTTCGAGCGCTTTTTGAACCCGGAACGGGTGTCGATGCCGGACTTCGACATCGACTTCTGTCAGGAGCGCCGCGGCGAGGTTATCCGCTATGTGCAGGAGCGCTATGGCAGCGACCGCGTCGCGCAGATCATTACCTTTGGTACCTTGCAGGCGCGCGCCGTGGTGCGCGATGTGGGCCGGGTTCTCCAGATCCCGTTCCCGGTCGTTGACCGTATCGCCAAGCTGGTCCCGAACAATCCTGCCCAGCCGGTTACGTTGGCAGAAGCTGTATCAACTGAGCCCAAATTGCAGGCGATGCGCCGCGAAGACCCTGCGGTTGAACGGTTGATGACGGTCGCCTTGCAACTGGAAGGCCTTTACCGCAACGCGTCCACGCATGCTGCCGGTATCGTGATCGGCGACCGTCCCCTGACCGAATTTGTGCCGCTCTACCGCGATCCGCGTTCCGACATTCCGGCCACCCAGTTCAATATGAAATGGGTCGAGCCGGCCGGTCTTGTGAAGTTCGACTTTCTTGGCCTGAAAACCCTGACCGTGATGGCGCGAGCGGTCGAGTTCATCGAGCAATCAACCGGCGAAAAGGTGGATCTGGACTGCCTGCCGCTCGATGACCCCAAGGCCTACGAGCTGATGTCTGCCGGCTCGACGATCGGCGTGTTCCAGCTGGAAAGCTCCGGCATGCGCGACACGCTCAAAAAGGTGAAGCCGGACACGTTCGAAGACATTATCGCGCTCATCTCGCTCTATCGTCCGGGGCCGATGAAGAATATCGACATCTATGTCGACCGGAAATTTGGACGCTCGGAGCCAGATTATCTGCACCCCGATCTCGAGCCCGTCCTGAAGGAGACGCACGGCGTCATCATCTATCAGGAACAGGTAATGCAGATCGCGCAAATCCTGTCGGGATACTCGCTCGGCGAGGCTGACCTGCTGCGCCGGGCCATGGGCAAGAAGAAGAAGGAGGAGATGGACCTTCAGCGTGAGCGCTTCCTTGCAGGCGCCAAGGAGCGTGGGGTCGACGCAGAGAAAGCTTCCTACATCTTCGATCTGGTCGCCGAGTTCGCCGGTTACGGCTTTAACAAGTCGCACGCCGCCGCCTATGCCCTCATCGCGTATCGGACAGCATGGCTGAAGGCTCATCACCCGGTCGCCTTCATGGCCGCTCTGATGAGCCTTGACGCAGGCAATACCGACAAGCTGGCGGTTTTCTTCCAGGAATGCCGCCAGGCGGGCGTGCCGGTGCTCGGCCCCGACATCAACCGGTCAAAGGCCGATTTCAGTGTCGAGGATGGCGCCGTGCGTTATGGCCTCGGTGCGGTGAGAAGCGCGGGCATGAGCGCGATGGAAGAGCTTGTCCGCACGCGCGATAGCGGCGGACCGTTTGCCGATCTGTTCGACTTTGCTGCGCGTGTCGATCCGCGTCAGGTCAACCGCCGCCTTGTAGAAACATTGGGCCGGGCCGGTGCCTTCGACTGCCTGGAACCTGAGCGGGCGCGGGTCATCTCCGCAGCTGAAACCCTGTGTGCCATCGCGCAGGCGGCGCAGGCCGAGCGGGATTCCGCGCAAGTGTCGCTGTTCGGGTCGGGCGGGAACGATCCGGTTGCACTGGAGCGCCCGTCACTTCCGGCTTTCGAGCCGTGGGAGGCATCGCGCCGTCTTGATGAGGAACTTTCTGCGATCGGCTTTTACCTCTCCGGGCATCCGCTGGATGCCTTCAGCGAGATTCTCGCCCGCCGAGGCGCGGTTGGCTGGGCAGAATTGCTTGAACGCGTCCGCGAGGGCGGGATTCGGGCGGCGCGCATGGCCGGTATCGTCCGTCGGCGTCAGGAGAAAGTGTCGCGCCGCTCCAATGAGCGCTTCGCCTTCCTGACCCTGTCGGATCCCAGCGGCGAGTTCGAGGCGCTGGTGCCGCCGCGCGTATTCGGCGATTGCCGTGACTTGCTGGAAGCCGGGCAGGGCGTGCTGGCAACCTTCAAGGTCGAGGATCAGGATGACCAGATACGTCTGATCATGGATAGCTGCGAGCCGCTTGATGGCCTCCTTAAAGAGGCGCAATTGCCTGGCCTCTGCGTCGAGATCGACGAGCTGGGCGCACTCGAAGGCGTGCATGCGCGTCTCTCCCGGCTGGGAGGCGCAGGTTCTGAGGCCCGCGGTGTCGTGATTCTTGACCTGCCTGTGGAAGGCCGGGCCCGCGCGCGTGTTCGCCTGCCTGGTGGCTACCGTCTCGATCCGGCGTTGCGCAGCGCGTTGAAGGAAGTTGCTGGCGTCAGTGCTGTCGAGGCATTTTCCGCCTGATCATGCCCTGCCGGTTTCACGGTTTCCGGTTCACATACGCAGAGCTTGTCTAGACGGCGAAGCACGCCTATAAGCGCGCCCGCAATCCCGCACGTGGGGCAACGGCAAGGTCACACCTGTGGCCGGGTCGATCCGGTGCCTGGTTTTCTGCTTCGGCAGGGACCGGCTCCGCCCTGCGGAGGCCAACCGGAAAAGGAAAATCGATATGGCCCTTCCTGACTTCTCCATGCGTCAGCTGCTCGAAGCTGGTGCGCACTTCGGTCACCAGACCCACCGCTGGAACCCCAAGATGAAGCCGTTCATCTTCGGTGAGCGTTCCAACATCCACATTATCGATCTGTCGCAGACCGTTCCGCTGCTGCACCAGGCGCTCGTGAAAGTGCGCGAAGTGGCGGCCAATGGCGGCCGCGTGCTGTTCGTCGGCACCAAGCGTCAGGCGTCCGAGCCGGTGGCTCAGGCGGCACAACGTTGCGCCCAGTACTTCATGAATCATCGCTGGCTCGGCGGCACGCTGACCAACTGGCGCACCATCTCGATTTCCATCGCGCGCCTGCGCGAGCTGGAAGGCATTCTCGATCAGGAAGGCGGCCCGCAAGGCCTGACCAAGAAAGAAATCCTGATGCTCACGCGCGAGCGTGAAAAGCTCGAGCGTTCGCTCGGCGGCATCAAGGAAATGGGCGGCACGCCGGACCTCATCTTCGTGATCGATACCAACAAGGAAGCGATCGCGATCCTCGAGGCCAAGCGCCTGAACATTCCGGTCGTCGCCGTAATCGACACCAATTGCGATCCGGACCTCGTCGACTTCCCGATCCCGGGCAATGACGACGCAGCGCGCGCCATCGCCCTTTACTGCGATCTGGTGGCCGACGCGGTGCTCGACGGCATTTCCGACAGTCAGGCTTCGCTGGGCGTCGATATGGGCGCTGCGGTCAACCCCGCAGTGGAGCCGGCGCTGGCCGAAGAGGCTGCTCCGGCCGAGACCGCCGAAGAAGACGCCAAAGCCTGAACTGAAAGACTATAAAAAACAGGAGACTCCCCATGGCCGAGATCACTGCCGCTCTCGTCAAGGACCTGCGCGAGCGTACCGGCGCAGGCATGATGGACTGCAAGAAAGCGCTGGCTGAAACCGATGGCGACATCGAAGCCGCTATCGACTGGCTCCGCAAGAAGGGCCTGTCGAAAGCCGCCAAGAAAGCTGACCGCGTGGCCGCTGACGGCCTCGTTGGCGTTGCCGCTGCAGAACGTGGCGCAGGTATGGCGGCTGCCGCCGTCGAGGTGAATGCCGAGACCGACTTCGTCGCCCGCAACGAGCTGTTCCAGGCTGCGGTGTCTGAAATCACCGCGCTCGGCATCGATGCCGGTGATGTCGACTCCCTGCGTCAGGCCCGCACTGCGTCGGGCGACACGGTTGAGGACAAGCTGACCAACCTGATCGCCAAGATCGGCGAGAACATGTCGCTGCGCCGCGTGTCGACCCTGTCGGTCAATGCCGGTGTTGTGGCCAGCTATGTCCACAATGCCGCCGTTGATGGCATGGGCAAGATTGGCGTTCTGGTTGCGCTGGAATCGGACGGCGACAAGGCTGTTCTGGCCGAGCTTGGCCGCAAGATCGCCATGCACGTTGCCGCCGGTTCGCCCGCTGTTGCGCTGGCTGTCGACGTCGACGAGCTGTCTTCTGACGTGATCGAGCGTGAGAAGGCTGTCTTTGCCGATCAGGCCCGCCAGTCCGGCAAGCCGGAAGCGATCATCGAGAAGATGGTCGAGGGCCGCCTGCGCAAGTTCTACGAGGAAGTCGTGCTGCTCAAGCAGGTCTTCGTCTTCGATCCCGACCTGACGGTGGAAGGCGCTATCGCCGCTGCCGCGAAGGATGCCGGTGCCGCGATCAAGCTGACGGGCTTTGTCCGCATGGTGCTCGGCGAAGGCGTGGAGAAGAAGGAAGAAGATTTCGCCGCCGAAGTGGCAGCGCTCGGCAAATCGTGATCTGACTGTTTCCGGCGGCTGGGCGACCAGCCGCCGGACCTTCATGAACTGGACGGAGCCAATCATCCCGTGAGCGATACCAGCCCAGACGCCCGCCCGATCCCTTCCGGACCCTATCGCAGGGTTCTGCTCAAGGTTTCCGGCGAAGCGCTTATGG
>NZ_JBQLZR010000237.1:0-9796 GCF_052168375.1 Glycocaulis sp. | reverse complement strand
CACACCGCCGATCCAGTCCAGCAGGGTCGGGCGGAAGATGACAAATGCACCGGCGGCCAGAACAAGCGCGCTGCCGAACTGCTCGATCAGCCCGGCATTGCGGCGGGTAAACACCTCTCCGCGCCGGTAATGAGCACCAAGCCTCACGAGCGCCACCAGGCCGGGGATAAGGAACACGAAGGGCATGATGTGAACCAGGCCGACAAGGCCCGCATTGAGATACCCCAGAGCACCGTCAACCCCCAGCGGCCCGTCAGCCAGCACCTCCACCCACTCACGGCCGGCATGGATGACAAGAAGCGCCAGCGACAGCAGGCTGACGACATAAAGCATCGAATCCCAACGTGTTTTCATCTCGTGGCTCTCCCGGCGCTGTGACGGATACATTCTATATGACAGAAAAATCTTTCTGTAAAACAATAATTTTTGACCCCGCGTATCGCGGAAGCTGTCCGGACAAAGCGCGGCGTGTGGACATTGCGAAAAACCTCCCGCGGCGCTAGACACGCGGCCATTGGTTTTTGCGCCGCAGCACACCCGTCCTCCGGCGCTCCGCAAAGCTAGCAAGGAGAGGCTTATGGCCCGCAAGAAGATTGCCCTTATCGGTGCCGGCATGATCGGCGGCACGCTTGCCCATATCGCGGCGCGCGAGGAGCTGGGCGATGTCGTCCTGATGGACCTCGCCGAAGGTACGGCCAAGGGCAAGGCGCTGGACATCGCTGAAGCCAGCCCCGTGTTCGGCAAGGACAGCCACCTGTCTGGCGGCTCGGTCGAGGACTACGCCCCGATTGCGGGCGCCGATGTCTGCATCGTCACCGCCGGTGTGCCGCGCAAACCCGGCATGAGCCGCGATGACCTTCTGGGCATCAATCTCAAAGTCATGAAGTCGGTTGGCGAAGGCATCAAGAAGCACGCCCCGAACGCCTTCGTGATCTGCATCACCAACCCGCTCGATGCGATGGTCTGGGCCTTGCGCGAATTTTCCGGCCTGCCCCACCACATGGTGGTCGGCATGGCGGGCGTGCTGGATTCAGCCCGCTTCCGCTGGTTCCTGGCCGAAGAGTTCGGCGTGTCGGTCGAAGATGTCACCGCCTTCGTCATGGGCGGCCATGGCGACACCATGGTGCCGCTGACGCGCTACTCGACCGTTGCCGGCATTCCGGTGCCGGACATGATCGAAATGGGCTGGACCACGAAAGAGAAGATGGATGCCATCGTTGACCGCACCCGTTCGGGTGGCGGCGAGATCGTCCAGCTTCTGGGCAATGGCTCGGCCTTCTACGCGCCGGCGGAAAGCGCCATTGCAATGGCCAAATCCTACCTCAACGACAAGAAGCGCGTCCTGCCGTGCGCGGTGCACCTGACCGGCCAGTTCGGCGTGAAGGACATGTATGTCGGCGTACCGGTCGTGATCGGCGCTGGCGGCGCAGAAAAAGTCGTCGAGATCAGCCTCAACGCCGAAGAGCAGACAATGTTCGATCACTCGGTCGACGCCGTGAAGGGCCTTGTAAAGGCCTGCAAGGACATCGATCCGAGCCTGGCCTAACGATCTCCTCCCCTGGTTACAGGGGAGACCCCCGCATTTCAGGAACACCATCCATGGGACTCAATATCGCAGTCGTTGGCGCAACCGGCGCGGTGGGCAAGGAAATGCTCACCATTCTGGCTGAACGCCTGTTCCCGGCTGGCGAGGTTCATGCCCTCGCCTCGCGCCGCTCGGTCGGCACCGAGCTGAGCTATGGCGACAAGACCCTGAAGTGCAAGGACCTGGAAACGTTCGACTTTTCAACCGTCGATCTTGTCCTGATGAGTGCTGGCGGGGATGTGTCGAAGGAATGGTCGCCGAAGATTGCCAAGGCCGGCGCCATCGTTATCGACAATTCCTCGGCCTGGCGGATGGACCCGGACGTGCCGCTGATCGTGCCGGAAGTGAATGCCGATGCGCTCGATGCGGGCATCCGCAAGGGCATCATCGCCAATCCGAACTGCTCCACCATCCAGACCGTGGTGGCGCTAAAGCCATTGCACGATGCGGCAGCCATCACCCGCGTCTCGGTTGCGACCTACCAGTCCACCTCCGGCGCCGGTTCGGAAGGCATGGACGAGCTGTGGAAGCAGACGCGCGCCATCTATGTGAACGACCCCATCGAGCCGCAGGCCTTTTCCAAGCAG
The DNA here is from genome assembly GCF_052168375.1 of Glycocaulis sp. Lineage (NCBI taxonomy): Bacteria > Pseudomonadati > Pseudomonadota > Alphaproteobacteria > Maricaulales > Maricaulaceae > Glycocaulis > Glycocaulis sp. The sequence continues at coordinate 7,624 of NZ_JBQLZR010000237.1, read as the reverse complement.
ATCGCCTTCAACGTGATTCCGAAAATCGACGTCTTCATGGAAGACGGCGCGACCAAGGAAGAATGGAAGATGACGGTCGAGACCAAGAAAATCCTCGATCCGAAGATCAAGCTCTTTGCCACCTGCGCACGCGTGCCGGTCTTTGTCGGCCACTGCGTGGCGGCCCATATCGAGTTTGAAAACGAGATCAGCGCGAAAAAGGCCCGCACCATATTGCGCGAATCCCCCGGCATCATGCTGGTTGACCGCGCGGACGAGGAAGACCCCGCCTTCGTGACGCCCGTGGAAAGCGTTGGCGAGTTTGCGACCTTTGTGTCCCGTGTCCGCGAGGACCCGACGGTAGAAAACGGTCTGGCCCTGTGGATTGTCTCCGACAATCTCAGGAAGGGCGCCGCGCTCAATGCCGTTCAGATCGCAGAAGTCCTGCTCAACAAGGGTATCGTGAAGGCCTGATGCGCAGCCCGTTCGATACCGCCGAACGCAAGGCTTTCCGCGAGAGTGTGGAAGCCTTCGTGGCGCGCGAGATTGCGCCCTTCGCAAACGAATGGGACGAGGCGGGCGATTTTCCCTGGGAGTTGCACGAAAAGGCCGGGGCGCTCGGCCTGTTCGGCTTCGGCATTGATGAAGCCTATGGCGGGCTCGGCTTTGATGACGCCTTCATGCGCATCGATAGCGGCGTAGCGCTCTCGTATTGCGGGGCAGGCGGGGTCAATGCCTCGCTCGGCTGCCGCAACATCATGACCGGGCCCATTGCGAAGCTCGCGTCCGAAGAGACCAAAGAGGCGGTGCTGCCCGGCATCATTTCCGGCCGCGAAGGCGGCGCGCTCGCCATGACCGAGCCCTCCGGCGGATCAGACCTGTCGCGTATCCGCACCCGCGCGGTCAAGGACGGCGATGGCTGGCGCATCAGTGGCGAGAAGACCTTCATCACCGGCGGCATGAAGGCCCGCTGGTACGTGGTCGGCGCGCGCACTGGCGGCGAGGGGTTTGGAGGCATCTCGCTCTTTCTGGTCGAGGCCGGCTCGGAAGGTTTCAGCCGGACACCGATCCGTAACAAGATGGGCTGGTGGGCCTCCGACACGGCCACCTTGCACTTCGATGACTGCCATGTGCCGGCGGGCAACCAGCTCGGTGAGGAAGGCCTGTGCCTCCTCTCCATCATGGAAAACTTCAATTATGAGCGCCTCGCCCTGGCGGCGGGCTGTCTGGGCATGGCGAAACGCTGCCTTGACGATGCTGTCAGCTGGGCGAAGGAACGCGAGACATTCGGCAAGCCGCTCATCCGGCATCAGGTGATCCGTCACAAGATTGCCGACATGAGCATGCGCATCGACGCGCTGGAGGCCTATCTTCGCTCAATCGCGTGGAGCATGAATGAAGGCGAAATGCCCGCTGCGGAACTGGCCAAGGTCAAGGTTCTGGCCTCCACCACAGCCGAGTTTTGCGCCAGCGAGGCGATGCAGATACTGGGCGGGGCAGGCTATCTGCGTGGCCAGGCCATCGAACGCATCTACCGCGAGGTGAAGGTCATGGCGATTGGCGGCGGGTCTGAAGAGATCATGCGCGACCTCGCCGTCAAGCAGATGGGTCTTTAGCGCCCTCTTTCTTCACGCCTGTTTTCCCGTTCGTCGTTCCCGCGCAGGCAGGAACCCAGAGCCACATTCGATACCCTTGCCTCACCTTCTCTGGATCCCCGCCTGCGCGGGGATGACGAAAGAAGAAGGAATTATTCCCCCGGCGCTTTTGCCCGTATCACCAGCGCATGGACTGGTCCGGCCAGCTCCTCGGCGAGCGCGTGATTGACAAGGCGATGGCGCTCGATCCGGCTTTTTCCCGCAAAAGCCTCGGACACAATCTCGACGGTGAAATGGCTTTCCCCGCCGGGCCTTGCCCCCGCATGGCCGGCATGGGAGGCACTGTCATCGATGATATCGAGCTCTGCCGGCGCGAGCGCCGCTTTCAGCCTGTCCTCGATCCGGCGGCGCACCTCTGTCATTTCACCTGTCTCCTTCATTGCCCGATAAGGACCGCGGCACCATACTTAGCAATATGGATTCCGGCTTCAAATACCGTCCGCGCTTCAAGGATATCCGCATCCGTCCGCCCGGCGGCAAGCCGGCCGAGGACCTGACGCTGTGCGAATATCCGCGCTGTCAGGAAGCGGCAACCGCCAAGGCACCCAAATCCCGTGAACGCCTGAACGAGCATTATCATTTCTGCCAGAAGCACGCGGCCGAATACAACAAGAGCTGGAATTTCTTCGAAGGCATGAGCGAAGGCGCGGCCCAGGCCTATGCCCAGAGCGCGGCCTGGGGACACCGGCCGACCTGGAATTTCCGCGCCGGGGGCACGGCGCGCGCAAAGGCCGAACGTGCCAGCGCCGACTGGCAATCCGCCTTCATCGACCCGTTCAGCCTGTTTGGCGAACGCCCCCCGCCGCGTCATGGAGACGGCACCTCGGCGCCCAAGGGACCACAGCTCGGCCGCTTGCAGCAAAAGGCGCTCGATGCGCTGGGGCTGGAGGCAGGCGCCGCCAAGGGCGATATCCGCAAGCGCTATGCCGAGCTGGTCCGCGCCTATCACCCGGACTCCAATGGCGGGGACCGCTCCCGCGAGGAAGCCCTTCAACGCGTGGTCGCGAGCTACCAGATTCTCAAAAGCGCCGGGATGGCCTGAGCGCTTGCGCACAGAGGCATCGCTGGCCAATGCTGCGCTTGCGCGCTAGTTACCGTTTCCAGAATACCTGTTTTCACGAATTGACCGGACCGACATGACCGACACGCTGATCGCCGCCAAGCCTGACACCACAGCCGATTGCAAGGCCCTTTTCGGCTTCGATCCCGGTTTCGAGGTGGCTGCCTTTTCCACGCGCGACGAGCACGTTCCGGCCATTGACGAGACCTATGTCTTTGATCCGGCGACCACGCGCGCCATCCTCGCCGGCTTTGCCTTCAACCGCCGCGTGATGGTTCAGGGATATCACGGCACCGGCAAGTCGACCCATATCGAGCAGGTGGCCGCGCGCCTGAACTGGCCGATGATCCGGGTCAATCTGGACAGCCATGTCAGCCGGATCGACATGGTCGGCAAGGACGCCATCGTGGTGCGCGACGGCCAGCAGGTGACCGAGTTCCAGGAAGGCATCCTGCCCTGGGCCGTGCAGCGCCCGGTTGCGCTTCTCTTTGATGAATATGATGCCGGGCGCCCCGATGTAATGTTCGTCATCCAGCGCGTGCTCGAAGCGTCAGGCTCGCTGACCTTGCTCGACCAGACGCGCGTCATCCGCCCGCATCCGCACTTCCGCCTCTTTGCGACCACCAACACGGTGGGCCTTGGCGACACGACCGGGCTCTATCACGGCACGCAGCAGATCAATCAGGGTCAGATGGACCGCTGGTCGCTGGTCGTGACCCTGAACTATCTCCCTTCCGAGACCGAGCGCGCCATCGTGGAGGCAAAGCTCGGCGATTACGGCAAGACCGAAGAGGGCAAGGCGCGCATTGCCGACATGGTGAAGGTGGCAGATCTGACGCGCGAAGCCTTCATCAATGGTGATCTCTCCACCGTGATGAGCCCGCGTACCGTGCTCACCTGGGCTGAAAACACCGCGATTTTCGGCGATGCCGGGACGGCCTTCCGCCTGACCTTTGTCAACAAGTGTGACGAGCTGGAGCGGCCCATCGTGGCCGAGTTCTACCAGCGCGTGTTCGGCGAAACGCTCAGCGAAAGCCCGTTAAAAGGCACCGGCAAGGCCGCCTGACGGGAATTACACTTCCAGATTGTGGAGTGCCGGGGTAGGCTGAGCCATGCCTTACTGCATGCGCTCCTCATGGCCTGCCCACGCACTCATGGTGCAACTGCTTGGCTTTGTGGCCTGTTCTCTCATGGCTTTTGCGGGCCTTGCCGGAGCGTCGGCGGCCTGTTCTCTCATGCACCACAGGCCATTCCAGTCGCCCTACGCACCGCACCTGATAGACCGCACGCACACAATCGTCCTGGCGCGGGTTCTGAATACAGCCCCTCAGGGCACCCGGCCGCTTCTTTGGGACATTGAACCGATCCGGCCCCATACCGCCTATTTCCAGATGCTTGAGGTCCTCAAGGGCGCGGCACCTGAACGCCTGGAACTGCGGTATGACGCTGCAGAGCCCAACCCGGCCTGGCCCGACATATTTCCAGCAGAGTCCATGAATTTCTGGCGCCAGCCGACCAATCTGGACATGCTGAGCATCAACTCGGCGTGCCAGACAGTACGCCGCCTCCAGAGCGGCGATTTGTACATTTTTTTCCTCGATTCGGACGGCGCGCTGGTCAGCGACCGGTTCAATCGCACTCTCGTTCCAGTGCGTGACGGCAATGATCCCTGGCTTCGCGCCTTGCGCCGCCATCTCTCTGGCATGAGCTGGGACGAAGCGGCCCCGTCATGGACGGTCCAGGAGCTGATCGAGATTTATCCGGCGATGGAAATCGAAACCACCGAGAGCTGCGCACAGCCGTGGGAAGACCGGTGGCAAACCGGTGAAATGACCTATCAATCGCTTCGCCCGGATTCTCGTCCGCAGGAAGCCCAAGGAAACCGAAACGAGGCCGAGTACCCCAGCTGGTACTATGGCGTTGAACTGGTGTCTCGAGGCCGGGTCAGTACAGCGCGGATGCTTTGCCGGTCAGCACGCGTGATCCCCAATGCAACCATTGAACCGGAAATCTGCGAACTGGCCGAACAGCCGGAAACCTGGTGCGTGCCGGGACAACGCCATCTCGTCATCGCCGCACGGCGTGACTGGAGGCCGGAAACCCCACCGGGCAACTTCCAGCTGGCAGACCGCATCCCGATTTCCGACGACGGTTATGTGGACTTTGCAGACCTGCCGCGCGAATTTCGCTGGCGGGGGCAGACCCGCTTTCATGTGGACGAGGTCGAGGCAATGCTCGCGCGTGCCATTGCCGAATGAGCCGTCCCGGCTTAGGTGTCGGGAAGACATGAAACGGCTTGCCCCATGACGGACACACCTTCGGAAACCTTCAAGCGCGCGCTGAGCGCGGCGACGCGTGCCATGGCACGCGACCGGGAGCTGGAAGTCGCCTTCTCCGGCGACACGGTGACGCTGAACGGTGACAAGGCGATCCTGCCGGCGGTGTCCACCGAGCCGGGACCGCTGGAAGCGGCCCGCCTGCGCGGCAAGGCCGATGCGCTGGCCCTCAAACGCGTGCTTCACGATACCGGCGCCCACGCCCAGGCCCTGCCGCCGGGAAGCAAGGCACGCCAGATTTTTGACGCTGTGGAGGATGCCCGCTGTCAGGCCCTCGGCGCGCGCGCCATGAAGGGTGTCGGCGAGAATATCGAGGCCATGCTGGACGAGCGCTATACGCGCGCAGGCTTCCAGCATAGCGATGACCGCCAGTCCGCCCCGCTTTCCGAAGCGCTCGCCATGCTGGTGCGCGAGCGGATCACCGGAAAGCCGGCTCCGGACAGCGCGCGCGGCGTCCTGTCGGTGTGGCGCGAGGATATCGAGGCGGCGGCAGGCGGCGCGCTCGATACGCTTGCAGATGCCGCCTCCGACCAGAAGGCCTTTGCCAAGGCCCTGCGCGAGGTGATCCGCGATCTCGATCTCGCCGAGGAGCTGGGTGAGGAGTCCGAAGAGGACGAACCCGACGAGACGGAGGATTCCGGTCTCGAAAACCCGCCCGAAGAGGGCGATAGCGACAATGATGAGGGCAGCGAGGGCGAAGACAGCCAGGAACGCTCCGGCGCTTCGGGTACAGCGGCAGACGAGGAGGACATCTCCTTCGCCGACGACAGCCAGACCCGCATCGATGCCGAGGATGAGCCCGGCGAGACGATGGAGGCGGCCCGGCCCAACTGGGTGCCGCCGCGCGGGGATGATCCCAACGCCTACAAGGTCTTCACCACCCGTCATGACGAGGTGATCACCGCCGACAGCTTGTGTGATGGCGAGGAGCTGTCGCGCCTGCGCCGCACACTGGATCAGCACCTGAAAGGCCTTGAGGGAGCGGTGGGGCGGCTGGCCAACCGGCTGCAGCGCAAGCTGATGGCCCAGCAGAGCCGGTCCTGGGCGTTTGACCAGGAAGAGGGCATTCTCGACCCCGCCCGCCTGCCGCGCGTGATCATGGACCCGATGCTGCCGCTTTCCTTCAAGCAGGAGCGCGATACCGAGTTCCGCGACACAATCGTCACCCTGCTGATCGACAATTCAGGCTCGATGCGGGGCCGGCCCATTCTCGTGGCGGCGGCCTGCGCCGACATTCTGGCCCGCACGCTGGAGCGCTGCGGGGTCAAGACCGAGATCCTCGGCTTTACCACCCGCGCCTGGAAGGGCGGACGGTCCAAGGAAGACTGGCTGGCAGCGGGCAAACCGCCGGGGCCGGGCCGCCTGAACGATCTGCGTCACATCATCTACAAGGGCGCGGATGCGCCCTGGCGGCGAACGCGCAACAATCTGGGACTGATGCTGCGCGATGGCCTGCTGAAGGAGAATATCGACGGCGAGGCCTTGCAATGGGCGTGGAAGCGCCTGCTCGCCCGGCCTGAACAGCGGCGCATTCTCATGGTCATTTCAGATGGCGCGCCCGTCGATGACGGCACCCAGTCCGCCAATTCACCGGCCTATCTGGAAAAGCATCTGCGCGAGATGATCCGCTTCATCGAGACCCGTTCCGAAGTGGAATTGCTGGCCATCGGCATCGGCCACGACGTGACCCGCTATTACAAGCGAGCCGTTACCATCGTCGATGTCGAGCAACTGGCCGGCGCGATGACCAACCAGCTGGCGAGCCTGTTTGATGAGCAGCCTGCAAAGCCCGCCAAGGCAGCCGGACAGACCGGCGGTCAGGACCGAAAAACTGTCACCGGTTCGGGCGATACTCTGTCGGCCATGAAGCGCGCGGTTGCCGCCAGTTCGGGCCGGCCGGTACGATAGGAATATCCGATGTTGAGAGCGGTTTGGGTTGTCCTGCTGGCCGTCTGGTTTACGCCACTCGCCGCAGCTGACCAGCCAGACCGCGAGCGCCCTGTTATCGTGGATGCCGTCCCGGTGCCGCTCTATCCCGATGAACCCGAGCGGCGCGATCTGGGCGAGCTGGTCTATCGCGGCGGGCTCGAATTGCGCTCAACGGACCCGGCCTTTGGTGGCTTTTCCGCCCTTGCCTTCAATGCGGACGGCACCCGCCTGATTGCCTTGTCTGACCGGGCCCAGTGGCTGACGGCAGACCTGGTTCTTGATGAGGCCGGCGTCCCAACCGGGCTGGAGAATGTCCGCATGGCACCCCTGTTGGGGCCGGATGGGCAGCCCTGGGCGGCCGGATCAGCAGATTCTGAAGGGCTCGCCTATCTCGGTGACGGTGTCTGGCTGGTCAGTTTCGAGGGCAATCATCGCGTCGAGGCCTATGCTATCGGGCCTGAAGGCGAGCATATCGCAACGGCCCGCCCGCAAGCGCTTGCACGGCCTCCCGTCGCGGCGGATCTGCCCCGCAACGCATCGCTGGAGGCGCTTGCCATACAGTCAGGGCACGCATGGGCAGGGGTGGAGCATTCCAGCCTTGATGGCGTCCATGCCCTCTACCGGTATGATCTTGGCGATCTCCAGCGGACGCCAGACATCTTCCG
>NZ_JBQLZR010000236.1:0-1452 GCF_052168375.1 Glycocaulis sp. | reverse complement strand
GACTTATCGCGCTCACCGGGCGAGACGACGCGAAGTGCGTTCAGCACGACAAGAGGCTCGTCGCGGAGAGGGTGTCACCCCCTCCCTGACCCTCCCCCATCGAAGGGGGAGGGAATAAATCATGGTCCAACCCGGATAGATAGGTAACAGTTTAGACCGGAGACATGGGTAACAGGTCTCACAGTGGTCGCGGGAGGTGCGGCCATGCCTTGGAGAGAGACCTGTGTGATGGACGAGCGGATGAGTTTTGTTGCTGCGTGGCTGGAGGGACGCGAGAGCGTGTCGGAGCTTTGCCGACAGTATGGCGTGAGCCGCCGGACGGGCCACAAGTGGCTGTCGCGCTATCGGAGCGAGGGCGCTGTCGGGCTGGTGGATCGCTCGCGGGCGCCGCATTCGAACGCCCGGGGTTTGTCTGGGGGTGTGGTGGCGGAAGTGCTGTCGGTACGCCGGCGCTATCCGAGCTGGGGGCCGCGCAAGGTGAAGGCCTTTCTGGAGGCCCAGCATCCCGGACAGAGCTGGCCGGCGGCGAGCACGATCGGAGACCTGTTCGACCGCACCGGCCTGACGCGCCTGCGCAGGCGCCGCCGTCGGGTGCCGCCGCAGAGTGCGCCCCTGGCTGCGTGCCGGCGGCCCAACGACGTGTGGTGCGCTGACTTCAAGGGGTGGTTTGTGACCGGCGACGGCTGTCATGTGGAGCCCTTTACCTTGAGTGACGGCCACAGCCGCTTCCTGCTCTGCTGCCAGGCCGTGGGCCGGGCCGACGGGACACATGTCTGGCCGCTGCTGGAGGCGGCCTTCTACGACTACGGCCTGCCGTGGGCGCTGCGCTCGGACAACGGCGCGCCCTTTGCCAGCCGGGCGGCCGGCGGGCTGTCGCGCTTTGCGGTCAGGCTGATCAAGGCCGGCGTGCTGCCTGAGCGCATCGAGGCGGGCAAACCGCAGCAGAACGGCCGCCACGAGCGCCTGCATCTGACCCTCAAGCAGGACACCGCCAGTCCGCCGGCGCGCAGCCTGGCCGAGCAGATCGAGCGCTTCGAGAGCTTCCGCGAGATCTACAACACCCAGCGCCCCCACGAGGCGCTCGGCCAGGTGCCGCCGGGGCGGGTCTACAGGCCTTCGCCGCGGCAGTTCGACGGCGTGCTGCGCTCGCCCGAGTATCCCGCCAAAGCCCAGGTGCGCCGGGTGCGTTCCAACGGCGAGATCAAGTGGCTCGGCAACACGGTCTTCCTCAGCGAGGCTCTGATCGGCGAGCCGGTCGGGCTCTTTGCGATTGGCACCAATACCTGGCTGGTCAAGTACGGGTCCATCGTTCTCGGCACCATGAAGGGGAGAGACCGCTTCGTCCGTAGCGGCGCGCGATCCTTGCGCAGCGCCGATACCGACGAGAACGAAACCGGAAAACTGTTACCCATGTCATCGGGCTAAAACGTTACCCATGTCTCCGGTTGCTCA
>NZ_JBQLZR010000235.1:0-6151 GCF_052168375.1 Glycocaulis sp. | reverse complement strand
CGCAAGGCGAGCGAGGGCGCTATCCATCGATGTGTTGATGCGCCCGACCTGCAGGCTCACCGCATCGGCCATCTGGCGCACTTCACCCTGCAAGGTGTCGACTGGAGTCGAGAGGCGGGCAAGCGAGGCTTCGACCGACCGGACCTGTGCGCTTGCGCGCGCGACCGTTCGGCCCAGAAGGCCCGACAGCAGGAAGAGCAGGGCTGGCGCGCCGGCAAAGATGGCAATTCCGGCCAGCTGGGCGGGGCTGAGCGCGCTGAAATCGTCAATCACGAAGCCGGAGAGATACGCGCCCGATCCACCGAGCCACAGGGCGGCGCAGGCTGCACCCGCAAAGGCGATCCAGCCGCCGCCGCTGGACGCGCGAGCCGGAGCCGCTGGCGCAGACGCCTGTGCACGGGTGACGGGCACGCCATGGTCAGACGGTTCAGTCAGAATGGCAGGCGCCGGCGTAGCCGTCGTTGCGGTCCTGGTGGAATTGGCGGCGGAGGTGTCGTCTGCAGGCATTATTCGCCCCGGTCACAGCACTGGAATGGCACGCCGACTGCAAAGCCGGCAGCAAGCAAGTGTTCTAGGGCGAGACGGAGGAAAATTAAAGCCGCAAGACCGGCAGGGCGGGTGCCGATGGCAGGTGGCGCGGCGCGCTGACACAGTCAGAGGCCGGTTGCACCGCGGCCGGGCGCACAATGAAGACCAGAGAGCCATCCGCGCTGCGGACCTGTTCGACATGGACTTCCGAGGCCAGGAAATGCAGTCCCGCATCGTCGGTCACCAGGCTGGCTTCCTCGACGCTCTGCTGGCGCACGGCAGGAGCGCAATCTTCCACCCGGTCGTAACCGATGCCGACGACCGCGAGAACGGCGCCTGCAATCCAGTGGAGTATGTCGATAGCCATGCTGAACATGTCTGGTCCCTGTCCCTGACACCAGCTTATGACGCCTGCGGCCACGCGGCTCAAGGCATTTGGGGCGTTCTTGGGATGAAATCTTTGTAAGGTTAAGGCGCCTTGTCGGGTTTTGGCCTTGCCTTCGGGCGGGCCAGCGTTGATCGTGTCGCTGGAACCTGCGGGGAGGCACGAACCATCCATGAAATCGGCACCGGTTGCATTTTCTGAGCGTCATCAGAGCCTTGACGTGCTGCGCGGCGTCGCGGTGCTTGGCATCCTGATGGTCAACATCCCGACCTTCTTCATGTTGCCGGAGGCCTACCAGTTCCCGCCGGCCGATCCGGGCTTCGATGCTGCGGCCGCACAGGCCTGGCTTTTCGTGCATGTCTTCTTCGAGATGAAGTTCATCACGATTTTCTCTGCCCTGTTCGGCGCAGGCATATTGCTGATGACGGGGGACGGGCCTGATTCCTCCACCAAGGTTCACTATCGCCGGATGCTCTGGTTGCTCGCTTTCGGGATGGTGCATGCCTACGTGCTCTGGTTCGGTGACATTCTCGTTTCCTATGCCGTCTTCGGCATGATTGCCGTGCTCTTCCGCAAGATGAGCGTTGGAAAACTCATATTCTGGGGCCTGTTCTGGATCGTCCTGACGGGCTTCCTGATGGTTGGCCTCTTTGCATCCTTCATGCTGATGCCCGGCGAGATTGACCCGGCCATGGTCGGCATGGCGCAAAGCCCGGAAGCGACCGCGCGTATCGTCGCGGCCTATCAGGAAGGCAGTGCCGGACGGTGGGGCCATAATGCACTGATGGCCCTGCTGGGACAGCTGACCGGTTTGTCCTTCTTCGGCGGACGCGTGATCGGGGTGATGTTCCTCGGCATGGCGCTGTTCAAGTCGGGATTCCTGACCCTGCAATGGGGCGCGGCGCGCTATGCCATTCTCGCCGTCGTCTGCCTCGTCATCGGCCTGCCACTTGGCTGGTATGGCGGTGAGCATGCAGTCGCCGACAATTTCGATCTGCGGGGCATGTGGCTGCACGCCGCAACGGCCTATGTCTCCAGCCTGATCGTGGCTCTCGGCTATGCCAGCCTCGTCATGTTCATCTGCAAGCTGCCGGTGCTGGCGCTGCTGCGGGTGCCGTTCGCTGCGGCCGGGCGGATGGCTTTCACCAACTACCTCACCCAGACAATCACGCTGGTGATCCTATCCACCGGCACGATCGGCTTTGGTCTCTACGGGACGCTGGGCCGTGAGGAACTCATCCCCATCGTGCTGATCATCTGGGCGGTGCAGCTTGTCGTATCGACCATCTGGCTCAGCCTGTTCCGGTTCGGTCCGTTCGAATGGCTGTGGCGTTCGCTGACCTACTGGAAGCTGCAACCCATCACCAAGCCGCGTGCATGAGCACTGTCAGGCCGGGCGATAGCTTCGCCGTCTATGGTCTGTTGCGAAAGGGCGCCTCCTTCGGGCTCGAGCAGGCCTTCAGGCCGCTCGGGCCCTGCCGCATCCCCGGCGTTATCCACGATCTGGGCGGCTATCCGGGCCTAGTCGCGGGCGAAGGAGAGGTCGTGGGCGAACTCTTTGAGGTCGTCGATGCAAGCGTCATCGCGCAGCTCGACGCTTTCGAGGAATATGATCCGGCGGCTGAACATGCGTCGCGCTATCTGCGCCGGCGTTTGCGTTTGCTGGCGCCTGAAGCCGATGCCTGGGTCTATGTCTGGAACCGCCCGGTGACGGGCTTTCCCCGTGTCGGGAATGGCGACTGGTTGGACTGGGCGCAGCGCGTTCAGCCCTGGAGATAGTCGGCGCGTACATCCACGCTGGACCGTTTGCCGACATGGACATGACAGGTGTCCAGCCAGTCCTTCGCCGCCTGCCGCCCGGCATCGCGAAGTCCGGTCAGGAAGCGCCAGCTCGTGTCGTACTTGCTCGCTGCGGAGTATTGCTTCAGGCCCTCATCGGCGCGGATGGCGTGGACGTGCAGATTGCGAAAGCCTGCCTTGGCCGGGTCTTTCAGCAGATCATCCTCAATCAGGCGTTTGACGAAGGCGACCGCGCGCAATTCAGCCATCAGGGATGCATTGAACGTGATCTCGTTGACCCGGTTCATGATGTCATCGGCAGCCTTGGGCGTGCCGGGGCGATTGAGGGGGTTGATATGCACGATCAGAAGGTCGTCGGGCGTGTTCTTGTAGAAGAGTGGCCAGAGCGCCGGATTGCCAGTAAAGCCGCCATCCCAGTAAGGCTTGCCATCAATTTCCACCGCCTGCCGGATGAAGGGCAGGCAGGCGGAGGCTAGCACCGCGTCAGCGGTCACGCGCTCACCGGAAAATATCTCTGCCCTGCCAGTGGTTACGCAGGTTGCGGTCACGAACAGCGAGATTGTGCTCTGGTTTCGCAAGCGGTCAAAGTCGACCTGGGCTTTGAGAATGTCTTTCAGCGGATCGAGATTGAACGGGTTCAGATCATAGGGGCTCGTCAGCCGCGAGAAGGCATCGAAAAACGGCGCAAGGCGAAGGAGTGCGCTGCTGGGCAGCATCGGACGAAACGCTGCGCCCCTGTTCGACACCGCCTGCCAGAACGCTTCAAGGCTGGCGCGTGCACCCTCAGGCCCGTTATCGAGCCAGCCATGGGTCAAGGCGACGGCATTCATTGCGCCTGCGCTGGTGGCCGTAATGGCGCCGGGCGTTATGCGGCCATCTTCCAGAAGCGCATCGAGGACGCCCCAGGTGAAGGCGCCATGTGCGCCGCCGCCCTGAAGGGCCAGGGAAACAGGCTGGCTGCGCGCCGGCATCAGGCGGCGGTCCAGCCACCCTCGACCGGGAAGGCTGCACCATTGGCCGATGCGCCAGCGTCCGAGACGAGGTAGAGCAGAAGGCCGGTCAGATGGTCGTATTCGACAAACTTCTTCGTCGGCTGCGCGCTCAGCATCACGTCACGCACCACTTCCTCCTCGGAAATGCCGCGCGCCTTGGCGGTGTCGGCAATCTGGCTTTCCACCAAGGGGGTGCGCACATAGCCCGGACAGATCGCATTGCAGGTGATGTTGGCTTCGGCGACTTCGAGGGCCACCGTCTTCGTCAGGCCGACGACGCCGTGCTTGGCCGCGACATAGGCCGACTTGAAGGGAGAGGCGACCAGCCCGTGCGCCGAGGCGATATTGATGATGCGCCCCCGGCCAGCCTTGCGCATCAGTGGCACGGCATGACGGATGGTATGGAAGCACGAGGTGAGGTTGATCGCGATGATCGCATCCCACTTTGCGACAGGCAGTTCCTCGATTTTCGCAACCTGCTGGATGCCGGCATTGTTGACGAGGATATCGAGCCGGCCGAACGCGCGGTTCGTCTCGGCGATCAGGTCTGCGATTTCGTCAGCTTCGAGCATGTTGGCGCCGTGAAAGGCGGCCTTCACGCCGAAATCGTCCTCGATCGCCTTGCGGGTGGTCTCGATCTCGCCAGCATCGCCCAGACCATTGAGCATGATGTTTGCGCCGCAGGCGGCGAGCCCGCGCGCCAGTGCCAGTCCGATGCCGGAGGTCGAGCCGGTGATAACCGCGACCTGGCCGCTCAGGTCAGCCTTCAGACCGCCCATGATACTCTCCCTGGCCGTAACGGCCGCTTGCATGGATTTGTTGCGGTGCAAAAGAGGCTTTGCGGCCTTTTTGTCAAGGGCTGGCGGTGATGCCTAGCCCTTCTTCAGGGGCGGTTGGGGGCGCGTGAAGAGGAGCCGGTCCGGTTTTGAGCCTTTGGCATCATGGCGGTAGCCATTGACAGCGAAACGGGTCAGCGCTTGGGGGTCTTCTACACGGTTCTCGATGATCCAGCGGGCCATCATGCCGCGTGCCTTCTTGGCATAGACCATGAGCGCGCGAAGCTGGCCGTCTTTTTCTTCCTTGAAGTCGACAGTGATGACACGCGTCTTCATCTTCGGCAGGCGTGCGGCCTTGGAATATTCGTTGGAGGCGAGGTTGACGATGACCGGGTGGGCATGCCCCTCCAGCGTGCGAGTCAACTCTGCGGCAATGTCATCGCCCCAGAAATCATAGAGATTGGCGCCCTTCTTCGTTTTCAGGCGCGTGCCCATTTCCAGCCGGTAGGGCTGGATGGCATCCAGTGGCCGCAATGCGCCGTAAAGCCCCGACAGGATGCGCACATGATCCTGTGCCCAGTTGAGGTCGTCCGCCTTGAGGGTGCCTGCGTCGAGGCCACGATAAACTTCGCCGGCAAAGGCCAGCGCAGCGGCCTTGCCGCCCTCGCTTGCCGGGTCAAACGCCTTGAAACGTTCGACATTCAGCTCTGCCAGATCGTCGGAAATGTCCATGAGCTGACGCAATTGCGTGCGCGAAAGCTTCGCGGTTGTCTTCGACAGTTCGGCCGTGCGTTTGAGAAGCGCCGGACGGGTTGTCTCGAGTTCAGGGCGGGCCGGTTCAAAGTCGAGCTGTTTGGCCGGGGACAGAAGGACAAGCATGAAAGGTCAGCCTCGCAGGGACGGTCAGTGAGCGTTTCTATCGAAATAGGGAGATTGCTCCGGCATTGCCAATAGCGGATGCAGGTCAGCTTGCGTCGAGCCCCGTCAGAATGCGCGGATTCATGATATTGTTCGGGTCCAGCGTCGCCTTGATTGCGCGCATGATCTCCACTTCGACGGGCTTTCGGGCCTTGAGTTCGGACTGTTTCAGGATACCGATGCCATGCTCGGCAGAAATCGAGCCATGGTGCTTGTCGACAAGGTCATAGATGAGGCGGGTTGCCGGCGCGGCGCGGGCGATAAACTCTTCCCCGGCACCCGGCTCGCGAGCGGCGAGGTTGAAGTGGACATTGCCGTCGCCGACATGGCCGAAGGCGATGACGCGCGAGCCATCAATCATGGCTTCGGCCTGATCTGTCGCTTCCCGCATGAAGGCTGCCATGCGTGAGACCGGCACCGATACATCATGTTTGGCGGCCTTGCCGTGGGCTTTCTCACCTTCTGGAATGTTTTCCCGCAACGCCCAGAATTGCGCGGCCTGGGCTTCGGACTGGGCGATGGCCGCGTCCTCTACAAGTCCGGCTTCGAAGGCGCTTTGCAGGGCAAGTTCCATCAGGATCGCGGCGCGTTCAGGTTCAGCGCTGCCGAGCTCGATCAGGACGAGCCATTCGGGGTTACCTTCCAGCGGTGAGCGGGCGCCGGGCAGGTGGGTGCAGACCAGTTCCATCGCAAAGCCGGAAATGAGCTCGAACGCGCTGACAGCGCCTCCCGTCTGGTCTTTCAGATGGGAA
>NZ_JBQLZR010000234.1:0-3278 GCF_052168375.1 Glycocaulis sp. | reverse complement strand
TGATAGCTGTAGTCTACTACCAGGGCGTTCGACAGCGGCATCGGCCGGCGCCGCAGAACGCCCGGCATCAGGTGACCGAAAGCGAGATACAAAAATGCCGCGGCGGCGATGCCGACCAGCACCCAGCCTTCGACCCGGCGGGCGGCCTCCAGGACGATCAGCGTTCCGATGGCATAGCAGACCAAATCCGCGCTGTTGGGAATGCCCTCGCGGAACGCGGCTATCGCATGGTAGTTCACTATGTAATAGGCCCCGGTGCCGATCGCTGCCGCGGCCAGTATAAAACTCAGCCCCGCATCGACGGAGGTGACGGTCCCAGCCCGGGCGAGCGGGCCCGGCTTCGACAGGAACACGGCAATCAGGCCAAGGGTCAGAGCGGTAGTATATTGCGCTTCAGCCGGCAGCTTTCCGAAGACGGTGGTTACGACGACAAAGAGCGCGATAGCCGCGCAGCAAACCTGCGCAGCAACCGAAAAAAACGCCCGCAAGGCCGGCGGAGCCAATGCGGGCGATGCGATTTCGTTCGACATCGGAAACGGTAGGCCGCTCGAAGAGGATATGCGGAGCCTATTTCTAGATCAAACCGGCTTCACGATAGTAGCGTGCGGCACCGGGATGAAGATCGGCAGACAACGCGGTTGCGGCGTTTTTCATCTGAATAAGCGATAGAGCAGGGCTCATGCCGTTCACCTGCGCGATGTTGTCCCAGAAGGTTTTCACCAGCGCGTAAGCGGTCTCCTCGGGCATGTCGTCACGGACCACCATCATGAAAGGAAAGGTCCAGAAATGGGCGGGCCCTGCGACTTCCACCCTGCCCTCATAGGCCTGCTCGAGGGTTTCCGCGGGGACTTCCTGGAAAACATAGTATTCGCCGTTCGAAATCGTCTTGCGGAAGTCATCGAGCTTGGATGGGTCCGGCGAGACAAACCGTAGCTTCATTTGACGCGACGCATTATCGATCGCCGCGTGCGGGATGCCGCCCCACACGAGAGTGCCGTCCATGGTGCCATTCGCCATTTGCTCGAGCGCCGGCTGATACTTCAGATACTGGCCGTCCGCGTCCCCAGCCTCGAGATCGACTCCGTGCGTCTTGAACAGCGCGGCTGTAACCCGGCCCGCGTTTCCACCGGGGCGCCCGATCGCAAGTGTCTTGCCCTTGAATTCCGGGATGGTCATGATGCCGCTATCGGCTCTCACTACATATTGCGCGGCGCTGGTTGTGATCGCGAACAGAGCTCTCATGTTCCGGTATCTCGCGATCAGGTCGTCCGGGTCTTGCTGGAATTGACCGTCCTTTTCTGTCGCGTCTTTGTAGTGCGGGGCGCCGATAGCCACGATGTCTGCCTGCCCCTGCGCGACCTGCCGCAGCCCCTTGACGGAGCCGTTGTCGACGACCGTCATCTTTAGGTCGGAGCCGGCTTCGGCGAGCAGGTTCGACCAGGCCACGGCCATCTGATAATCCTGCGTCGTCGGTCCGACGGCACTGAAAATCACTTCCTGCGCCATCGTTCCCGACCCGAAGCCGAAGCTTAGCGGCAACGCAACAACCGCTGCTATAAGGTACTTGCGCATGGTTTTCTCCCTGTCGCGGGCGCCATTCCACTCGACGCCTCTGTCGCCGCCGTCACGGATGCGGCGTCTCTATGAGTGTTCCATCTAATAGAACGATGTTCTATAATACTTCACAGCACGAATTGAAGTAAAGTGGAAACTCATGCGCAAAAATGGGGATGAACCCGTGAAGGACACCGGTGTGGCCGCCGTAGAGCGGGCCCTTTCGATCCTGGATTGCTTCGAATCCGGACAAGATAGATTGTCTTTGAAGGCCCTCGCCAAGAAGACGGGGCTCTATAAGAGCACGATCCTGCGGCTCTGCGTGTCGCTGGAAAAGTACGGCTACCTGCGGCGGCGCGAGGATGGCGATTTTCAACTCGGGCCGACGCTGTGGCGCTTGGGGGCGATGTACCGCAATCGCTTCGATGTCGCCGTCCACGTGCGCCCGGTGCTGAAGCGGCTGTCCGAGGCGACGGGCGAAAGCGCATCCTATTACGTGCGCGATGGCGACGCGCGGATATGCCTGATACGGCACAACAGCACCCAGGCGATCCGGCACCATCTGGACGAGGGTACGCGATTGCCGTTGAACCAAGGCGCCCCGGGCCATCTGATCCTAGCCTATACCGACGGAACCGATCCGGATACGGCACAGATCAAGGCCGACGGTCACGCCGTGTCGTTGGGTGAACGCGACCCCGATACGGCTGCGATCGCGGTGCCTGTCCTGGACCGCGGCGGCGCGTTCCAGGGCGCCTTGGTGATATCCGGGCTGCGCGGACGCTTCGATGAGGCGGCCCGGAAGAAAGCGATAGCCCTCGCCAGAAAAGAGGCCGGTAAGCTCTCTCAGGAGATTCCAGGCTGACCACCCTTCGGCACGGCGACGATGCCGTCATCCAAGAGCGCCGCGATCTCCGTTTCCTTCAGGCCCATCTCGCGGGCGAGATCCAGGGTGTGCTCGCCGCATTTTGGAATGTCGCGGCGCACGCACGGCCTCCAGCCGCCGACGGCGATTGGCAGTGCCGGAACCCGAGCCGGATTCCCATCGGGCAGCGTGATGTCTAGCAGGCCGCCCGACTGTGCCAGATGCGGATCGTCGTAAAGATCTTCCGGCCGGCGGATCGGCGCGTACGGCAAACCCAATGCCTCGCAGCGCTCCATCAAGGCTTCGTGCGGCATCTCGCCGAACAGCGCACGGATGCGCGGCAGGAACCGATCCCGGGCATGGCAACGCTGGGGATTTGTCGCAAGCGCGGGATCGGCAAGCAGATCGTCGAAGCCGAATGCGTCGCAGAACCGCTTCCACTGCGTATCGGACACGACACTCACGAAGACCTGCTCTCCGTCCTTGCAGTCGAAGACGTCGTAGACCGCCCAGGCGGACAGCCGTGCCGGCATGGGATCGGCGGGATGCCCGGTAACCGCATATTGCGCCATATGCTGTCCGCACAGAAATACGCAGTTCTCGTAGAGGGCGGACAACACCTCCGTCCCCTCACCTTTTGAATCGCGCTGGCGCAGTGCGGCCAGAACACCGATGGCCCCGAACATACCGCCCATGACATCGTTGACTGACGCGCCAGCGCGCAATGGCCGCCCCGGCGGTCCGGTCATGTAGGCGAGCCCGCCCATCATCTGCACGACCTCGTCCAATGCCGTGCGATGCTCGTAGGGGCCAGCCAGGAATCCCTTAGCTGAACAGTAAACTAACCGCGGATTGGTCT
>NZ_JBQLZR010000233.1:0-16798 GCF_052168375.1 Glycocaulis sp. | reverse complement strand
GCAGCTGCTTGGCGGCATGGTGCTGCACGAGGGCGGCATTGCCGAGATGAAGACCGGTGAAGGCAAGACGCTGGTCTCCACCCTCGCCGCCTATCTGAACGCCCTGCCGGGCAAGGGCGTGCATGTCGTGACGGTCAACGACTATCTCGCCCAGCGCGACTCCGAATGGATGGGCCGGGTGTTTGAACGCCTCGGCATGACTACCGGCGTGATCCTCAACCAGATGCTCGATGAGGAGCGCCGCCGCGCCTATGCGTGCGACATCACCTACGGCACCAATAACGAGCTGGGCTTCGACTATCTGCGCGACAACATGAAGTACTCGCTGCGCGAAATGGTTCAGCGCGGCCATGCCTACGCCATTGTCGACGAGGTGGACTCCATCCTGATCGACGAGGCGCGCACGCCGCTGATCATTTCCGGGCGCACGGACGACCGCTCCGACTTCTACAAGACCATCGACAAGCTGATCCCGCACCTGATCGACGAGGACTTCACGCTCGACGAGAAGAACCGCTCCGTGACCTTCACCGAGGAAGGCAACGAGCATATCGAGCAATTGCTGCGCGATAACGGCTTGCTCGAAGAGGGCGATCTCTACGATATCGAGAATATCGCGACGGTTCACCACGTGAACCAGGCGCTGAAAGCCCACAAGCTGTTCCAGAAGGACAAGGACTACATCGTCCGCGAAGACAAGGTGATGCTCATTGACGAGTTCACCGGCCGGATGATGACGGGCCGCCGCCTCTCCGACGGCCTGCACCAGGCTATCGAGGCGAAGGAAAACGTCGAGATCCAGCCCGAAAACCAGACGCTCGCCTCGATCACCTTCCAGAACTATTTCCGCCTGTACAAGAAGCTCTCCGGCATGACCGGTACTGCCTCGACCGAAGCGGAAGAGTTTGCAGGCATCTACAGCCTCGGCGTGTCGGAAATCCCGACCAACCGTCCCGTGCAGCGCATTGACGAGGATGACGAGCTCTATCGCACGGCGAAAGAGAAGTACGACGCCATTATCGCCAGCATCAAGGAAGCCCACGCCCGCAAGCAGCCCATTCTTGTCGGCACGGTCTCCATCGAGAAATCCGAGGTCCTCTCCGAGCTTCTCAAGAAGGCCGGCGTGCCCCATCAGGTGCTCAACGCCCGCTATCACGAGCAGGAAGCGGCCATCATCGCGCAGGCCGGTGTGCCGGGCGCCGTGACGATCGCCACCAACATGGCCGGACGCGGCACCGACATCCAGCTCGGCGGCAATGTCGACTTCCTCGTCAATGGCTGGCTGGCTGGCGAGAAGCAGGCCGGGCGTGAGCCGGACGAGGCCGCCATTGCCGCGAAACGCAAGGATATTGAAGCCGAGGTCAACGAACGCAAGAAAATCGCGCTGGAAGCCGGCGGTCTTTACGTGATTGGCACCGAGCGCCACGAATCCCGGCGGATCGACAACCAGCTGCGTGGCCGCACCGGCCGTCAGGGCGATCCGGGCCGGTCGAAATTCTTCATCTCGGTGGAAGACGACCTGCTGCGCATCTTCGCGCCGGAGCGCCTCGACACCATCATGCGCACCATGGGCATGAAGGAAGGCGAGCACATCCAGCACCCCTGGATGTCCAAGGCGGTCGAGACCTCCCAGAAGAAGGTCGAGCAGCGCAATTTCGACATCCGCAAGAACATCCTGAAATACGATGACGTGATGAATGATCAGCGCAAGGCGATCTTCGAGCAGCGCATCGAGTTCATGGAAGCCGAAAACGTCTCCGACGTGGTCAAGGACATGCGCCACCAGTGCGCCGAAGACCTGGTCGAGCGCCACATCCCGCCGCGCGCCTATGCCGACCAGTGGGACACCGCAGGCCTGCAGGAAGAGATCGAGAAGCACTTCAACCTGCAACTCCCCATCGTGGAGTGGGCCAAAGAGGACGGCATCGCCAACGAGGAAATCCTTGAACGCGTGCTGAAAGCCGCCGACGAAGCCTACGCCGAGAAGGTGGCCAATACCGGCCCGGAACTGATGCGCCGCATCGAGAAGCAGATGCTGCTGCAGACCATCGACCAGAACTGGCGCGAGCACCTGCACCAGCTTGATGCCCTGCGCTCTGTCATTGGTCTTCGCGGCTACGCCCAGCGTGATCCGCTGAACGAATACAAGAGCGAAGCCTTCGCCCTGTTCGAGCACCTTCTGGACAATCTGCGCTTTGAAACGACGCGCATCCTGTCCTCGATCCGTCTTGAACCGGCAGCGCCGCCGCCTTCAATGCCGCGTCCGCCTCAGAACATGCAGGCCGGCCGCGCCGACCCGGCAACGGGACAGCCCATGGCACCGCAACCGGCTGCGCAAGGGGCACAGGGCGCCGTGGCCGGTGCAACCGTCGCCAGCCGAGCTGCGGCGACGCGCCTCGACCCGAACGATCCGTCCACCTGGGGCCGCGTGCAGCGCAATGCGCTCTGCCCGTGCGGGTCAGGCAAGAAATACAAGCATTGTCACGGTGCCATTGCCGGAGCGTCGCAGGAAGACTGATCCAGGGCCGTCAGGCCGCCGAGAGGTCCACAGCGCCGGCTAGGTCATCCGCCTGCTCGCGGAAGGTCCGCGGCAGGCGCGCGCCGGTAAAGCATGAGCCGGTGAACCGTCCACGGCGGACGTCACAATCCAGCAGGCTGGCATAGGAGAAGTCAGCGCCGGTTGCGCTGACATCGCGAAGGTCTGCGCCGTCGAGGTCGGCATAGCGCAGGACGGCAGCAGCAAGGCTCGCCGCGAGCTTGCGGTCATTGGGCAGCAACAGTGCGCCGATCTTGGCACCGCGCAGATCGGCATTGTTCAGGCGCGCACCGGTCAGGTCAGCGCCGCGAAGGTCAGCACCCCGCAAGGATGCCATCCGCAGGTCGGCACGCTCCAGACGTGCGCCCTGAAGCTGCGCCCCGCCCAGATCGAGCCCGTAAAGCGTCGCGCCGCGTGCCTGCAAGGCCGTCAGATTGCGCCCGGAAAGCGTCTTCAGGCCGCGCATGTCGGCCCCGTCGAAGGTCGAGGGCGCGCCTTCCGCCCCGCCGGTTTCGCACCAGCGGGCATGGGCCTCGAGCGCCTTTGCCGTCTCGTCGGCATCGGCACTGATGGCCGGGCCGACAGGTTCATCCGTGAGCGCGCCATCGGTACGCATGCCGCGCGTACGGGCGCTGTCGAGCTTGGTGCCTATCAGCACGGTATGGGAGAGGTCCGCCTCGGTCAGGTCGGCGCCGGACAGGTCCGCCCCTTCCAGATTGGCGCCCGGAAAGCGCGATCCGCGCAAGTTGGCGCGCTGCATGCGCGCGCCGATCAGCACGGCATCGGAAAAGTCCGCGCGCTGTGCAATGGCGCCTGTCATCTTGGAATTGGAAAGGTTCGCGCCGGAAAAGTTCGCCTCGACCGCCTCGTTGGGCCGCTGTTCATGCGTGATGATGGCAAGGCCCTTCTCGCGGTCTACCTGCGCAATGGCTCCTTCGCGAAGATCGGCTTCGCTCAGGTCCGCGCCCGTCAGATTGGCCCCTCGCAGAATTGCGCCGCGCATGTCGGCCCGGCGCAAGGTGGCACCAGACAGATTGGCCCGGCGCAGATCAGCCGCGAAAAGATTGGCGCTCGTGAAGTTTGTCCCGGCGAGATTGGCACCGGCGAGCACCGCGCCGGAGAAGTCGGCATCGGTCAGATTGCGGCCCGAAAGGTTCAGGCCCTCAATCACCTTGTAGGCGAAACTGGCGCGCGCGCCATTCATCCGCCCCTGCAGCAGGTTCGAATGGCGCTGACAGATATTGTCGACCTCGTCCTGCGAGAGCCGGTGATAGGTAACAGGGCGTCCGATCATTACGCGCGTTCAGCCTTTGCCGCCTTTGCGGGGGCAAGCCCCGCTACGCGCGACAGGGTAATACGGCCGGGCTTAACGCCGCGTTGATGACGCCTGAAGCCCTAGTGAGCCTCGACACCTTCCATCGGCGTCAGGCTGCGCGCCTGCTCGCGAACCGCATCACGCTCGCCTTCCGGCAGGGCGACCAGACCCCGGTCAGCCAGATAGCCGAACGGTCCGAACGCGTCCTCGCTGGTAAGCTCCTCAACCCATTCGGCAATGCCCGGAACAGCGGCGACGTGCTGGTTCTTCACATAGACGAACATGGAGCGGGCAATCGGATAGACGCCTTCGGAGATATCATCATATTCCGGCGCTACGCCCTCGACGGCCGCGGCCGTCAGACGGTCGGCATTCTGCTCCAGATAGGAGTAGCCGAACACGCCAAATGCCGTGCCGGAATTGGCGATGGTCTGGACGATCACGTTGTCGTTCTCGCCGCTATCGATCCACGGCCCGTCCTCACGCATGCGGCTGGCCACTTCCTCGAAACGGTCCTCGTCGCTGTCAGCCAGCGCATTGAGGCACTCGATCTGGCGGGCACCGGGATGGATGCCCAGCTCGATCCAGGAATCGCGTGTGCCCGAGGTTGGCGGCGGGCCGAGAACCTCGATCCGGTCGGCGGGAAGATCGTTGGAGATATCCGACCACAGGCGGTGCGGGTTCGGGATGAACGCATCACACGAATACGCCGCGACATTGTTGAAATCCTTGCCCGGCAGCATCTCGCCGGAAGCCGAGAAGACCGGCTCGCCAGCAGCATCCACCGGCATCGGGATGGAGGCAGCCAGCGCGAGGAACAGCTCACGGCGCTCGAAATCAACGTCCGGCGAACCGCTTGCGCGGGCAACGACGATGCCGTCAAAGCCGATCGGCACTTCGGTGATCGCTGTTACGCCATTGCGGCGGCAAAGCTCGAATTCGGTCGGCAGCATACGGCGCGAGGCGCCTGTAATGTCGGGATGACGCAGGCCCACACCGGCGCAGAACAGGTTCATGCCCCCGCCCGTGCCGGTGGCTTCGACGACCGGCGTACGGAAGCCGGAAGTGGAGCCGAAATTCTCCGCCGTTGCCGTCGTGAACGGGAACACGGTCGACGATCCGACAATGCGGATCGAATCGCGCGATTGCGCCTCGGCGTGGCTGACGCCCAGCGAGACCGCAAGCACCGCGGCAGAGACGCAAGACAGGACAGAGAGCTTCATCTGTTGACCCTTCGGGGCTGCAAGAACACGGGCGTGCTCTTCGCACGCCAAGGTGTCAGTCTTGTGACATCATCGCCCTGCTTCTGTCACAACTGCGTCATGGCTGCGCCGCGCCTAGACGAGGCGCTTGCGCAGCATTTGCGAGATCAGGTCGACCGCCGTCACCGCCGCAATGATGATGAGCAGGATGGTCGCCGTCTTGCCATACTCGAACGAGCGGATGTTCTGGATCAGGAGCTGGCCGATACCGCCCGCTCCGATCAGGCCCAGAATGGTCGCCGCGCGGGTATTGGATTCAAACCGGTAGAGCGCGTAGGACGCCCACAGCGGAATGACCTGCGGGATCACGCCCCACACCACCTCGTTGAGCGGGCCTGCGCCAGTGGCGCGCACCCCTTCAACCGGGCCATCATCAATTGCCTCGACTGCTTCCGAAAAGAGCTTGGCCAGCACGCCGGTCGTGTGCAGCGCGAGCGCCATCACACCGGCAAACGGACCAAGGCCCACCGCTGCCACGAAGATCGCCGCAACCACCAGCTCGTTGATCGCCCGGAAGGCATCCATCAGGCGGCGCACCGGCTGCACGATCCAGACCGGCGCAATATTGCGCGACGCCAGCAAGCCGAACGGTATGGCCGCAATCACCGCCACCACCGTGCCCCACAGGGCGATCTGGACGGTGACGAGGGTCTGGCGGGCATAGGTTTCCCAGCCATCGAGATCGAGCTGGAAGAAGCCAGCGATATATTCGCCCATGCGCGGCGCATTGGTGCCCAGAAGCGGCAGCTTGAACATCTCTGCCGGCCAGAAACTCCAGATCAGCAAGCCGAACAGGCCGGACCAGATCGCCGCATCGATCAGCCGGTCCGACATAAGGCGCGACGGGCCAAAGCGCGGCGGACGCGAGCGGAACATCAACAGTGCAAACAGGCCAAGCCCGGCGGCCAGTGCGATGAAGCCACGCGTCATCTCGCTGGCCGTCACGCGCTGCACGCGCCGCTCCACCTGGATGCGCGGCTGGGCCGCCAGGAAGTCGGATACCAGCGCGTTGATGTCGGCTGTTGCGGCATCAGCCTCCGTGCCCATGCGGGCGCGCGCCGCGATCAGTTCCTCAGACAGCTCGCGCACCGCAACGCGGCGTTCCTCAGCGGCCAGTTCGCGCATGGCGGTCTGGACCTGCTCGAGGCGGATCTCGCGTTCGGCTTCCTCCAGCGCATCGCTCGCCTGCGCTTCAGCAAGGTCGCGCATCAGTTCGAGGCGCCGGATCGGCAGGAGATGCTCGTCAGTTGCCGGCAGGAAGCCGCCCAGGAACAGGTCGTCGAGCACGGCCTGCTCATAGGCGCGCTGCTCCGCATCGCCGCGGAAGCCGTAGGTAAGGAAGAAGGAAAGGACTTCGGCCTTCACCTCTTCTGGCAGGTCACGGCGCCAGACGATCGGGTCGGTCTGGATCAGCGGCGACGTCCACAATATGCGCAAATCTTCCAGCGCTTCAGGCCGGGTCTGGGCCAGGCGGTCCAGATTGGTGGTGTTGTTGGTGCCGGCATCGACGAACCCGTTCACCACCGCCAAAGCGGTCTGTTCATGGTTCGCGTTCGTTACCTGCGAGAAGCACGATTGCGGATCGATACCGCGCGGCGCGAAAATATAGGCTAGCGGGACAAGCGTGCCGGAGGTGGAATTGGGATCACCCAGCGCGAAGGAGAGCGAGCCGTCACACGTCAGGAGATCGTCCAGCGTGCGGATCGGGCTTTCATCACGCACCAGGATGACGGAGCGATAGCCCTCCTGCCCGCCCGGATAGAGCGTCTTGGCAAAAACCTCGGCATCGGCAAGGCGGATTGCCTGCAGGCCGGAAAGGTTCGAGAACCAGCCCACATCAACCTGGCCGAAGCGCATCGCCTCGATCACACCGGCATAGTCGATGGCCGAGACCAGCTCGACCTCGAGGCCGGTGGTTTCCTCCATCGCATCCACGAAGGGCTGCCAGAGGGCTTCCACCGCCTCGGTCTGCTCGGTGGAGATGACGGAAAAGACGATACGGTCGCGCTCGCCTTCGCTCTCTTGCGAGAGCGCGGCGCTGCTGGCGCAGACAAGGGCAAGACCGGCGAGAAGTCGGACCAGAAAACTCATGCGCGCACAGGCTCCTCGTCCATCACGTCGCGATATTCGTCACCGTAGATTTCGATCAGGCGCTCGCGCGTCAGCCCGGAAATGGGACCATCAAAAATGATTCGCCCCGCCTTCAGCGCGACCGCGCGGCGGCAGTATTTCAACGCATAGTCGACCTGGTGCAGTGTCACGACGACGGTCAGTCCATCCTGCTCGTTCAGCTCGGCCAGGAGTCGCATGACGCGCCGGGCCGAAACCGGGTCCAGCGAGGCAATCGGTTCGTCAGCAAAAATGGCTTCGGCCCGCTGGACGAGCGCGCGCGCAATCGCGCCGCGCTGCTGCTGTCCACCGGAGAGATTCGCGGCGCGTTTTCCCGCATGTCCGGCAACACCGACGCGCTCCAGCGCTTCCATGGCGCGCTTGCGTACATCATCGGGAAAGGAGCCGGTAATCCCGCGCCAGGGCGCGATCTGCCCCAGAGAGCCCAGCATCGCATTGGCGTAGAGCGTGGCACGGGTGACCAGATTGAATTGCTGGAATATGAACCCGACCTTGGCACGGGCACGTCGGACGCGGCCCGACAGCTTGCCGTTTTCCTGCACCTTTTCGCCGAATAGCTGGATCGCTCCCGACCCGCTATCGGCCAGCACCAGGCCGGACGCCAGACGCAGCAGGGTCGATTTGCCCGAACCCGAAGCGCCGATCAGCGCCACCATTTCACCGGGCGCCACCTCAAGGCTCGCCTCACTCAGGGCCGTTGCGGCACCATACGTCTTTGTAACCCGGTCCACCGACAGGGCCATTTCAGTCGACGACATGTTTTCACCCCTCCACCCGGCACTTTTTGTCCGTTGGCGCGTTCGTGTTATGCCACACGCACCATTGTGTGCCACCCTTTCCGGCACCGGTTGCCGCATCGCATTGCCTGACTGTGGAATTTGTCTTTACAGCGACGCAGCGAGGCCCTAAATGCGCAGTCCCGGCGGAGGTGACGATGCCGGATTGGGTTAACTGCTAACAGGGGGTCTCGTGAGTTGTCCGAGCACCATACGCCCCTGGACCTGGTCCGCCTTCGGCCCGTCGATGGCCCGGTCGCGTGCGCGCGGCCTGACCGTCTGGCCGTAGCGTCCCGCTGGTTCCAGGAAAATTTTCCGGGTGAAGTTCTCTACGCCGTAAAGGCGAACCCTTCGCCGTGGGTGATTGATACGCTCTATGCGGCGGGTCAGCGCTGGTTTGACGTCGCCTCCCTGCCGGAGGTCGAGCTGATCGCCAGCCGTTGCCCGGGCGCCACCATGGCGTTCATGCACCCGGTGAAGAGCCGCCGCGCCATCGCATCGGCCTATCACGATCATGGCGTGCGCATCTTCGTCCTCGATTGCGAAGCCGAGCTGCAGAAAATCCTGCAGGAAACCGGTCATGCCCGCGACCTGACGCTGGTGGTGCGCCTCGCCGTCTCCAATGACGGTGCGACCCTGCCGCTCGCCGGCAAGTTCGGCGCAAGCGAGGCCGAGGCGCCAGACCTCATCCGCACCGCCCGCGCCCATGCGCACGAGCTGGGCGTGAGCTTCCATGTCGGCAGCCAGTGCATGGCGCCCAGCGCCTATCGCGCGGCCATGATGGAAGCCTCGCGCCTGATCGCGCGCGCCGGCGTGACAGTGGACATTGTCGATGTGGGTGGCGGCTTCCCGTCCATCTATCCCGGCCTTACTCCGCCGCCGCTGGAAGACTATGTGCGGGCCATCGAGAGCGCGTTCGAGGACATGATGGTCCTGGAAAACGCCGATCTGTGGTGCGAGCCGGGCCGCGCGCTCGTGGCAGAGGCCGTTTCGGTGCTCACCCGTGTGGAGCTGGTCAAGGGCGATGCCGTCTACATGAATGACGGCTCCTATGGCTGCCTGTTCGACATCGTGCATGCGCGCTGGAACTATCCGATGCGCATTCACCGTGCCAATGGCGAGCTGAGCCCGCAGACCGCGCCGTTCAAGCTCTACGGGCCGACCTGCGATTCCATCGATTCCATGCCCGGACCCTACGAGCTCCCCGCCGACCTGAAAGAAGGCGATGTGATCGAGTTCGGCATGCTCGGCGCCTATGGCACGGCGATGGCCACCCGGTTCAATGGCTTCGGGGATGTGGAGACTGTCATGGTTTCCGACTATCCTTGGCATTCGCTGTACGACCAGCCCGTGCTGGCCTCGCCCGCGCGCGAGCCGCAAGGCGAAGGTTCGGTCGTCCCCTTCACCCGGCTGCGACGCCGCCGCCAACGCCTGATCAAGAGACGCTAGAGCGTCAACAAGAGAAGAAAATGACAGATAATTCAAACCGTAAGGCCGAGCTGCTGGCCAGCCCGGTCGAGCATATCGATATTGCCAGCTTCGATGGCCGCGTGATCATCGACGCCTGGGAGAAGATGAGCTTCTCCAGCCGCGATGCTGCGCGCGCTGCACGCATCCTGCAGGCCGCTGTTGCCGATCCGGACTGCTCGGTCATCCTCACCCTCGCCGGCTCGACCAGCGCGGGCGGCTGCATGCATGTCTGGCGCGACATGGTGCGCAACAACATGGTCGACGCCATCGTTGCGACGGGTGCTTCCATCGTCGACATGGATTTCTTCGAGGCCCTCGGCTTCAAGCACTATCAGGCGAAGGAAATCCCGGACGACCGCATCCTGCGCGATCTCTATATCGACCGCATCTACGACACCTATATCGACGAGGAAGAACTGCAGACTACCGATCACACGATCGGAGACATTGCAGACAGCCTTGATGCCAAGCCGATCTCCAGCCGTGCCTTCATCAAGGCGATGGGCAAATGGCTGGCCGATGGCAATGCCAAGAAGGAAGGCTCCCTTATCGAGGAATGCTACCGTCACGGCGTGCCGATCTTCGTACCGGCCTTTGCCGACTGCTCGGCAGGCTTCGGCCTCGTGAAGCATCAGGTCGAGCGGATGAAGGCGGGCAAGCCCTACCTCTCCATCGACGCGGTGGCCGATTTCCGCGAACTGACCGACATCAAGATCAAGGCGGGCAAGACGGGCCTGTTCATGGTCGGCGGCGGTGTGCCGAAGAACTTCGCGCAAGACACGGTCGTGTGCGCCGAAATCCTCGGCCACGAAGTGCCGATGCACGAATACGCCGTGCAGATCACGGTTGCCGACGTGCGCGACGGCGCCTGCTCGTCCTCCACGCTGAAAGAGGCCTGCTCCTGGGGCAAGGTCGATGTCACGCTGGAGCAGATGGTGTTTGCCGAAGCCACCACCGTGGCCCCGGTCATCGTCTCGGACGTGTTCCACCGCGGCGCGTGGAAGAACCGTCCGCGCCGGCGCTTTGCCGATATGTTCAACGACTAGGCTTCAGGCCTGTCGGGAACGCAAAAACCCCGGGCGGAAACGTCCGGGGTTTTTTGTGGTCTTTAGTTCCGCAACGCATCCGCGTTGCGATGTTCCGCGAAAAGTCGCGGACGCGCGGTCGCGCTTGCGGCGCTGCGCGCCGGGGAGCCAGCCCGGCCCCGACACGGGCCGCAAGGCCGAACGGCCGCCCGAGCTAATGCGAGGAGCGACGCACGGATGCGCGGAGCATCAGAAAAAACTAATACGCCGCTTGCTTGAAGATCGGCTCCACCGAGCCGTTCCACGGCCCGTTATAGAGCTCCAGCAGGCGTTCGGCTGGCGTGATGCCACTGGCTGCAATCTCGTCGAGATCATCAAGGAAGACCGCCTCGTGCTCACCGTGATGGTTGAGCCTTGCGCGCGCCTTCAGTCCGGACCGGGCAATCGCCAGCACCTCCTTGGCCAGGTCCTGCATCGTGCCCTTGCGGAAGGGCGCTTTCAGGCCGGAGTGCGCTGCGCCAAGACGCAAGGCCACGCGCTCTTCGGGTGTCCAGTCCCTCACAAGGTCGAGCGCGGCGCTGAGCGCCGTGTCGTCATAGAGCAAGCCCACCCAGAGTGCGGGCAGTGCACACAGATTGTTCCACGGGCCGCCATCGGCACCGCGCTGTTCAAGGAAGGTTTTCAGGCGCACTTCGGGAAAGAGCGTGGAGAGATGGTCTTCCCAGTCGCCCATCACCGGCAACTCGCCCGGCAGGGCAGGCAGCTTGCCGTTCAGGAAGTCGCGGAAAGACTGGCCAGAGGCATCGATGAAGCGCCCCTCGCGCTTGACGAAATACATCGGCGCATCAAGCGCCCAGTCGACATAGTGCTCGTAGGAGAAGCCCTCATCGAACACGAACTGGAGAATGCCGGTGCGGTCCGGGTCGACATCGGTCCAGACATGGGCGCGGTATGAGACGAAGCCGTTGGGCCGGCCATCGGCGAAGGGGGAGTTGGCAAAGAGCGCGGTGGCGATGGGTTGCAGGGCCATGGAGGCGCGGAATTTCGCGCGCATGTCGGCCTCGGAGGCAAAATCGAGATTGGTCTGCACCGTACAGGAGCGGAACATCATCTGGTGACCCAGCCCGCCGACCTTGGGCATGTAGGCCTTCATGATGTTGTAGCGGTCCTTGGGCATCATCGGCGTCTCTTCCAGAGACCATTTGGGCGAGAAGCCCAGCCCCAGGAAGCCGGCGCCGATCTCGTCGGCCACCTCGCGCACCTCGCGCAAATGCCCGTTCACTTCGGCGCAGGTCTGATGAAGGTTTTCCAGCGGCGCGCCGGAAAGCTCGAACTGGCCGCCCGGCTCCAGCGTCACCGACGCGCCCTTGCGTTTGAGCGCAACCGGCTTGCCGTCCTCCTCGATGACGTCCCAGCCAAAGCGGACAAGGCCTTCGAGCATCTTGCGCACGCTCGGCCCGTCGCCCTCATAGGGCAGAGGCCGGTGACCTTCGAGGCTGAAACCGAACTTCTCGTGCTCGGTGCCGATGCGCCAGCTTTCGCGCGGCTTCTCGCCAGAGGCGAGGTGATCGATCAGCTGCTGCTTGTTCTCGATGGGCGGGCCTTCGCCACCGGGTGTGTATGTACCACTCATGAGATCCGGGCCCTCCCGCCGTCAGACGCACCCGTCACTTATGCGGGCCGATGCGAACCGGCAAGTGCGCGGCCTGTCTATATTTGTCAGATGGCGGGCGATGCCCATGCGCTAGACTGGGCCAAACGCAGGGAGACCGGCATGCAGGACTGGCAGATCGGCTTGAGCGCGCTGGTGATCAGCGCAGGGGCGGCGCAGGCACAGGAGGCCGCAACCGACCCCTATGCCGAGCTGCGCGCGCCGGCCATGGCCGCGTATGAGGCAGGAGAAACGGCGCAGGCCTACACCCTCTTTGAGGAGGTGTTCACCGCCATCCCGCAAACCGATCCGGCCGAACGCGCCGCGACCGCCTTCTCGCTGGCGATTCTCGCCCATCAGTCAGAAGAACGCGCCCGCGCCATCGACTGGCTGCAACAGGGTATTGCCCTCCATGAAGCCGCAGGGACGCCGCCGGCCGACTATGCGCAATACATCGCCTATGCCGGCACGATCAGTTCGGAGGACGGCGACAACCCGGCCGCCATCGGCTGGTTCAGGCAGGCGCTGGACGTCATCCCGGATGCGGACGAGGCACGCGAGCTGCGCGCCAATACGTCCAACCAGCTGGCGAACGCCCACAACGCGGCTGGCGAGTACTATGAAGCCAGCGAACGCCGGCGCAACGCCCTGTCTGGCTACACGCAAATCTATGGCCCAGATCACGAATTTGTCGGCATCGTCCTGGAGGGCCTTGCATCCGATGTCGAAGGCGACGGGCATGAGGCACAGGCTATCGATGCGCGCCGTGAGGCGCTCCGCATCGCGATTGCCAACCGGGAACCGGGCGACCTGACCATCGTTACCCTCGCCCGGACACTCGCCGACCAGATGGTAGCCACCGGCAATCCGGACTGGCTGTCCGATCTGGCTGACCGGATCGAAGCGCAGACGGCGGAAGACCGCCACCGCGCGCGCATTCTGTCCGAGCTGGCAGTACGAGCCTCAGCGGGTGGATTACAGGAGATTTCAGCCGATCTGCACACGCGCGCCTATCAGGCAGCACTGGCCGACAGCGAGACCCCGCCGGAGTTTCTGGCCACCTATCTCCTCAATCACGGCGTCGGCGTTGAGAATGTGGAGGGCCGGGCGGCTGCCCTGCCCATCTATCAGGAACACTATGCGATGGTGCTGGCTCAGGAAGGACCTGCAGGCGAACGCGCCCTCGCCTCTGGCGAACGCATCTGGACGGCGCTCTTCCGCCTTGCGCGGTTCGCCGACGCCGAAGCCAATGCCCGTGCCCGTGTGGAGGCCTTGAGCGGGCGTGAGGATGAATTGCAGCTCCAGACTGGGCGCGCATACACCAATCTTGCGCTGGCCATCCATGAGCAGTACCGCCCGCACGAGGCGGCCCCGGCGTTCGAGCAGGCCCAAGCCATCCTGGAGGGGCTCGAAGGGGGCGAGGATCTGCTGGCGAGCCTGTATGACGGCTATGCCATTCACCTCGTCTTCGACAGCCAGCGCGAGGATGCCCTGCGCATCGCACAGCAGAACCTCGCCTTGCGCGGCGAACAATATGGCGAGGACAGTGCCAGTTACGGGCGGGGGCTCCATACGCTCGCAACAGTCCAGCGCCAGCTGGGTCAGGCGAGCGAGGCACGCGCCTCGCTTGAACAGGCTCTGGCGCTTTATGAAGCGATAGGCGGAAGCGCAAATGACGCGCAAGTCGATGTGCTGATCTTGCTGTCGCAGATCATTTTTGATCAGGGATCACTCGGGGAGGTCGAAGACATTCTGGCCCGCGTCGATGGAATGATCGCGCCATCACGAACGGACCAGCGGCGCGACTGGCATGACGAGATGGGGCGTTTGCGTCGTCACCAGGGCAGGCTGACCGAGGCTTTGTCGCACTATCGTGAGGTGCTGGCCCTCCGGGTCGCGCAGGACGGCCCCGAAGCGCGTGCGAATGTCTATCCGCTCCTGCAGATCGGCGTCATCTTGCGCCTGCAGGGCAATCTGGAAGAAGCCGAGGCGATGATACGCCGGGCTCTTGCTATCCATCAGTCCTACGGAGTGACTTCCGGCAGCGATCTGGGCGTGGCCTGGAGTGAACTGGCCACAGTGCTGCAAGAGCAGGGACGCCGCACCGAGGCTCTGGAGGCGTCGCGTCAGGCTAACATGCTCATCGCTGAGGCCTGGCCGCGCGGGACCACGCGCAGGGCTCTTCAGGACTATAACTACGCCATACTGATCATGAATGGCGGCCAGTATGGTGCGGCCGAGGCGCCCATGCGTCAGGCGATCGGCGATTACCGCCAGCTGGAGGATCATTCGGCCGTTTTCCTCGGCGCGATGATGAATGCCCTCGGCTTCCTGCTGGAACAGATCGGACGCTACGAGGAGGCCGCTGACGCCTATCAAGAGGGTCTGGCCTTGCGCGAACCGCGCCTCTCCAGCGACCACCCCGCCCTTGCCAGCGGGCGGGCCTTCATGGGCGCGCTGCTGGTCGATCATATGTCACAGCCGGAAGAAGGGCTTGCCTATTTCCGTCAGGCATCAGCCGGCCTGATAGAGGGTATCCTCCTGCGGGCGGGTACCGAGGCCGATGAAGGCGCGGACGGGGTGGAGTTCGCACAGAAGGACGCCTTCTTCAGCGCCCATCTCGAAGCCCTGTGGGATGTCGCCCATTCCGAACGCTAGGCGTCAGCGGACTGCCAGTCCCCGAGAACGCCCTGCCAGAGCGTGAGCGCCGCAACGGCGGCCGTATCGGCCCGCAAGATTCTCGGGCCCAGGGTCACTGGATGCACGAAGGGAAGGCTGCGCAAGTGCGCCCGCTCGGTTTCGTCAAATCCGCCTTCCGGCCCGATCAGGATGGTCCATCCGCCAGATGGGGCCGTCTGTTCCTCGAGCAAGTCCAGCATCGGCCGCGCACGGCCAGACGCTCCACCCCAGGCCCCTTCACCATCACCTGCCTCGTCGCAGAAGATCAGATGCTCATCCTCCGGCCAGTCCGCGAGCAGGCGCTCAAGTGTGACAGGCTCTCCAATCACCGGCAGGCATAGCCGCTCGGTTTGCTCGGCGGCTTCGGTGGCAAGCGCCAGCAATCGGTCGGTGCGCACGCGTTCAGACTGGGTGCGCCGGGTGATCACGGGCTGGATAACAGCAACGCCCAGCTCGGTCGCCTTTTCGACGATGAAATCGGTGCGGGCCTTCTTCACCGGTGCAAAGCAGAGGCGCAGGCGTGGCACACCTGTCTGCTCACGCAAGCGCGTTTCGACAACGAGGCTTGCACCCTTGCGGCTGGCCGCCCCGATGACCGCCTGCCATTCCCCGTCCCTGCCATTGAACAGGCGCACTGGCGCACCGGCCTCCTTGCGCATGACATTGACAAGGTAGTGGGCCTGCTCGCGCGGCAATTCGAGGCGGGCACCGGCGTGCAGTGCGGCATCGACAAAGAGGCGGGGTATCTGCGTCATCTGCACCGTCTAGCGCGGCTGTCTGTATCGGCCAAGCCTGCAGGGCTAGGCGGCCCGCATCGCGCGCGATAACAAGGCACTCATGAGTGCCAATGGCCCGCCAGAGCTGAACCCCGACCGCCGTGTTGCCGATTCCATACCGCGCACCTTCGTGGATCGCGCGCCCGCAGCCTTGCGCCCCTATATGCGCCTTGCCCGCTATGACCGGCCCATCGGCATCTGGCTTCTGGCGATACCCTGCTTCCAGGGGCTGGCGCTGGCCGCGATTGAAACCGGAATCAGCTGGATGCTGGCAGGCTACGCCATCCTCTTTGCCATCGGCGCGATAGCCATGCGCGGCGCAGGGTGCACCTGGAACGACATCGCAGACCGGGATCTGGACGCGAAAGTCGCCCGCACCGCCGACCGGCCGCTGGCCGCCGGAACCATCACGGTCAGAAAGGCGCTTAGCTTTCTTGCTGCCCAGTGCGCCGTCGGGGCGGCGGTTCTGCTCTTCCTGCCACTCAACGCCATCGCCATAGCGCTGGCATCGCTGGCACTGGTGGCCGCCTATCCATTCATGAAACGCATCACCTGGTGGCCGCAGGTCTGGCTCGGCCTCACCTTCAACTGGGGCATCCTCGTCGGCTATGCCGCCCTCGGCGGGACGGACTGGATAGCAGCCGGCCTCCTTTATGCCTCAGCGGCATTGTGGACGCTCGGCTATGACACGATCTATGCCTGTCAGGACATGGAGGATGATGCACTGGTGGGCGTGAAGTCCACCGCACGTGCATTCGGCCCGGCCATCGGCCCGGCGGTCGGCGCCATCTATGCATCGTCTCTGGTGCTTGCCGCATTCGCAGCCATCAAGGCCGGTGCCGGGCTTGTTTTCGCGCCGGTGTTCGCTGCCTATGCGGTGCACCTCGTCTGGCAGGCGTCGCGCTTTCGCGCCGATGATGGCCCGGCCTGCCTCGCCTATTTCAAGTCCAACCGCGAAGCCGGCCTCATCCTTCTGGCGGCGCTATTGCTGTCGGCCCTGCTGCCCATGGCCTGAATGAAATGTAACTGGCAGGCCTTCCGGCGCGAACTAGCTCTCAGGAGAAGCCACCGGAAGGAAACACTGCCATGCTGACACGCCGTCTCGCCCTGTTTTCGGGCATCTCGCTGGCCGCGTGCGGACCGACCGAGACTGGCACCGCATCCGTGGAGACAAACAC